>JACNKY010000116.1 GCA_014381795.1 Pseudomonadota bacterium
CAAAGACGTTACAATCAGTTAATTTGGAGCAAAATTAAGAAAGATTTAATGTTTTTTCGACAAAAAAACCGTAATTTGTCTGTTAGGAACTTAAAAGCACGACTGAGACTGCAGATTGATAAATACGGCAAGGTGATTGAAAGACGTTTGTTGAAAGCAAGCGGTTCTCAGAAATTTGATAAATCGATCCTTGAGTCGGTTGATTTGCTGAAACTGCCTCCGCCGATGGAACTGTTGATTCAACATCCACCTTACGTGGTTACGATTCTGATCCAGCCCTGACCAAGATTGAATAACTTGAAAAAAGTAAATATAAAACACTTGTTTGTAATTCCATTTTCATGGGAGTGACAACATTTACAATGCTTCTAAAGATTTAAATGAAAATTATTTCAGTGGAAGAGCATAATTCTGAAATACAGAATACTGAAGCAGTAGCCGTTACTGTTCAACAATCCTCTTTGGCTCCGAATGAGGCCTTGAAACTGGTATTTGGCGAATATGCGGCCAATACTCAGCGAGCATACGCGCGCGCCTTCAGGGATTTACAGGAATGGGCAGATATCCGGGAACTGAGAGAAATGGAGAACTTTGATCCTCTCCGGATGCTCGAATACAAAAATCAGCTGAAGTCTTCAGGTAAAAAAGCTTCGACTATCAATCAAACCATGAGCGCCTTACGTAAAGTCTGCAAGGTGCTGACAGAGTTTGGCTATCTCAAACAGAATCCTTTCAAAGCCTCTGTCATACGAGCGGAAAAAGTTGACACGGCAACCAGTAAGGGCGCACTCCAGGTTTCCCAACTCAATGCCATGATGGAGGCAAATAAGGTCATGCAATACGATGGGCGCACAGCAACGCTGCTGAGATGCCGGAATGGACTTGTGCTGAAATTCCTTTACCTGACTGCAGCCAGACGCGGAGAAGCAGCTGATTTACGCTGGGATGATATTGTGCAGGATGGGGCTTTTTACGTGGCTGTACTGAGGTTTACGAAAAGCGGAAAAGAACAACGGATTAAATTGAGGGATGAACTGCATGAAGAATTATCCAGCTGGCGCTTATTGTGTCAGCAAAACAGCATTGATTCCGCTTATGTTTTTCCATCACTCGGCTTCAGGACACTTGCTCATCAAATGTCTGGGAAAGGCATCAATGACATCGTTTCCAGACTTGGCAAAGCAATTGGCTTAAATATTTCTGCACATTATCTACGCCACACTGCAATCACACTTGCGCTGGAACTTGGTGAACCTCTACAGAAAGTTCAGTCTTACGCACGCCATGCTTCCGCCAATACCACTATCCGTTACTTTCACGACAGGCAGCTTTTAAAAAAAAATCCTACCGACCGTCTCCCCCTGATTTAAACAGAGCGTTTAAAAATTACTTGAAATCATCTTTGAATCGATCAATCTGTGGCATACGTTTATGCAAAACAGTAATGATACCGACAGTTCAACTGTGAATATATTTCCTGTAGACAAAAGGCTTCTCATCTTGATAAAAGAAACCAACCACTCCAAACCCTGGGTTAAGGCGCTCAAAAGATTTTTGATCCATCCTTAAACAGTTTTAACAAATTTGTGATAGTCCGTTAAAAGTACAAACATAAGGGCCTTTCTAAAAACAGTTCCATGAGCAAGGTGCCTTGTGCCTGTCGAAGTGGTGTTGCAGTGGTGTTGCAGTGATGTTGCAGTGATGTTGAAGTGGTGTTGAAGTGGTGTTGAAGTGATTTTTCGGACTTGATTCAGGTTCAGAAATTTTTAATTTTAACTTTTCTGAGGTTTTTCAGTTTTGAGATAACTGTTTATCACTGTTGCAATGACAGAAGCATTGTTTCTGCTGGAGATTGATCAGGTCATTGAGGTCTGTTTGTAGTGATTGGCGGATCTCAGTGTTTCGCTTGCCATGAAAAAGCACATAGTGTGCTGTTCTGACAACATCTTCAACTTTGGGGCGTTTGGGAATGGAGTCGATATGGAGGTATTTATCCATAGTACGGGTTTGCGGACTGCTGTTATCCAGGTTTACAGTCCAGATAGCTGAGTCTGTTGCCAACTCAATTTTAGATCGAAAAGTACACTGCTGCCAATACTGGAGGGATTGGATCATCACTTGAACCAGCAGAGGTCTTACATTGGGAATTATTGACGGAGCAGAAATCATTTCTGCTGACTGCAATGTTGTTGTACCAGAATCAAGGTTCTTCATATTTCTTTTTTTGTAGCCGGTATTTTTGCAATTAATTTATTTTCAAATTTATTAATTCTCGGCTTAGGATTCCATAATCCCAACGCATCCAGTGTTAATTCAAGCACACGCACTTTAGTATCCAACGTGTAGCGCAGAGAAGATGGCGGACTTCGCTCAAGTACAAATTTAGCAGTGTCTAAAACTTTTCCCAGTTTTGGGCGTGTGGGTAGCGTTTCCAACTTCAGGTAACGGTCGAGCGTCCTTGTGCGTAAACTCTCCCCATCTACATTAACTTTCCAGATTCCGGAAACCTCCGCCAGGTTTGCTCGGCCCCCTCCGCTTAAGGAGCGCCAGCAATCTATTGAAGTATTCATCAATTGGATGATTTGTGTTTGCCATCCGTCTCTTAGGCTAAGTTCCTTTTCTTCAGCTTTGTTCTCAGTCTGCACTGCAAGAGACTGCGAGATAAAACCCAATTCTCTTTCTACTTTGTTTAAAATCCTGATCAATTGTCCCGGTATAAAAGGCTTGACCACAAGTCCGGAAATACCCAAATGGACTGCTTCCGCAGAATTTTCCAAGTCTGCAAATCCACTAACAAGAACTACAGGAAGGGGGTTCCCCGCATCTCGAAGCTTGCCTAGTAAATCAAGTCCACTCATACCGGGCATTATCAGGTCCAGCAAAATAACATCAAACTGATTTGTGCCATCCTTAGTACTATTTAAAGCAATTTTGGGATCCATAATCCTCTGCACCTCATGGTCTTGACCTATCAAAAAAGAGGTCATAGCCTGTCCATAATTTGGATCGTCATCAATGATCAATATCCTCATGCTTTTGATCCCAGAATGAATTAAAATTTAATTTGAGCACATAATCTAAGTGAATATGAGCATCTTTACTGCTTAACCTCATGTATATTACATGATACTAAAAAAAATAAAATCGTTTAAAGTTATGAAAAAATCATCCGTGCTATGCTAATACTCCAATGATGAAAACCCCGAATTATTATCATAGTATTCAGTGGGAGTTATGTTTTTATTTATCCATCAGCTAACGACTATTACTGTGCTTCTCCATTCACATACTTTCCTACTATGTGTCCAAGTGTGTTATATAATATACCATTCCAAGTTTTTCCATCATTGTATTCACCTACGTACTTTTCTCCATCAGCATAAGTAAGTACCCCATGACCGTTCGGTTCACCATCCTTATACTGCCCAACATATACACTTCCGTCAGGCATAGTGAGTGTGCCATGACCATGTTTTTTCCCTCTTTGAAATTTTCCCACATACTTCGTTCCATTTGGAAAAGTGGATGAGCCGTAGCCATTGGGTTTTCCGTTTTTGATTTCTCCCAAATATTTCTCATCATTATTTTCGTCTCCATCCACAAACCACCCCCAATCTCCATCATCTGCCCGAAAATACAAATCCCCCCATTTAAGTATCCACTTTCCTTTTTTCAGTATCCCAATGAGTGTACCGTCGGGCTTACGTTGTTCAGTATTCCACTCCTTACCAGCTTTCCATTCGCCAACGACACTTTTGCCATCAAATGGATAAGTCAACACTCCCAGACCATTCATTTTTCCTGTTGATATTTCTCCTTCATATTTTGGTTGAACTTTAGCATTTCCAAAAGTTTTCCATTTTATTCCGGAAGAAGTATTATAACCGTATAAAATTCCTGGTTCCTGACCAAACAGAGGGAAGGACAGGAAAATCAATAAATAGATACTCAGTATGATTACTCGTTTCATTGTTCTTCCTATTTGGCTATCAGATGATTAATCAAATTCTTGTTGACACAACTATGTAAATTTTGTGACCATGCATAATAATTTATAATTCATGGAACTACTAAAAGAATTATCATGATGAATTAGAACAATACTTAATTCCTATTTTCGTAATCTAAACAATTGTCATTGTTTAAAAAAAAGACCAAACAGATTTTTAACTCTTAATCAAAACTTGTGAAAAGAAAAACTCTGTGTCAGTTTTAAATTAATCATAAGCTAACAGTTTTTTACAGGAGTACAACTTTTTTTCTGGCAAATACTTCACCCCCCCCTTTAATTATATTTTAGTGTTATTATTTCAGTAGTTTATAGATATTTTTCAAATAGGTAACCCGGTCAGGCCAATGTAGTATTTTTTAAGTTACTGATATTATGTATTTTTAAAAAATACGGTTCCCCGTTTTTTACCAGCACTGGTAAAAAATCGAGCATTTTTGGTAAAAAACGTTTAAATTTATTTTGCATTTTTGTTAAAAAACTGCATTTAGGTGTCAAAAAGAGGAAAAAATGACAAATTTCGACCACGGTTTTTCAAGTGATTTACTTTGGAAAACGCTTTGGGATAGCACTAATGACGGATTAAATGTAGTTAATCTTGAAGGAAATGTTGTTGCCTGTAATTCTGCTATGGAGAAAATGATTGGTGTGAATTTGCTTGGAATGAGTCTTACAGAAATGTTTACAGCCACTGGAATACGGTATAATGAAGATGGGACAAAAGCTACAGTAGAAGATTTGGTAGCAACACAAGCTTTGCGGGGAGAAAAGCCTAAACAAAAACGCTGGTTTCAACGTAACAAGGTCAATCCTCAAGGCTACTATACAGATAACACCGGTCACACTCTGCGTGATGAAAACGGTGAAATCACCGGAGCTTTTGTTATCATCCGGGACGTGACAGACTTTGTTATCAAGGAAAAGGAAGCACAAGAGAACTACAAGAAAATCCTGCGGGAATCTGAAGTTTTGTGGGAAGCAATTCCGGATTTAGTGTTCCGGATCTCAAAAGACGAAGTATATCTGGATTTCCGATTTCCGCAAACTGAAGATTTGATTGCGCCGGAAATGGAAGTCATCGGCACCAGAATTGATCAGCATTTGAATGATGACTACGGCGCGCTTATCACCTGGCGCAATGGTGTTCGAGAAGCACTGGCAAGTGGGAAATTGCAGACGATTGAATATTTTTTAGAATTTCCTGAAGGACTGCGTTATTTTGAGGCCCGGATTGCCCCCAACGGAACTGAGGAGATTGTCGCAATTGTGCGTAATGTAAGCACTAAAAAGGAGTCCGATAAAATCATTCAGCAAAGCGAATCCCGTTTCCGTTCAATTGCAGAGGCGATGACCAATCCGCTGCTCATCAGCCGTTTAAGTGACGGAATTATTTTATATGTTAATCAACGGCTTTATGATGCGCTCAAACTTAGAAATGCTGATTTGCTAGGAAAGCCCACTCCTGACTTTTACGCGCATCCGGAGCAAAGGCAAAAACTGATACAAACATTGCAGAAACAGGGTCATGTTTATGACTGGGAATTGGAATTAATCCGTCCCAATGGTGAACATTTTTGGGTAATGTTTTCTGCGTCAACTTTAACTTATGATGGCGAAGAGGCTTTGATAGCTTCATACGCTGACATCACCGAGCGTCACATTACTCAGGCTCAACTACTGCAATCTTCTAAATTGGCCTCTCTAGGAGAAATGAGTGCCGGTGTGGCCCATGAAATAAATACACCTCTGGCAACCATTCGGCTCGCATCCTATAATGCTCAGCAAGCATTGAATACTAAAAATTTTGCAGAACTCAACAAGAATCTGGATTTGATTAACGAAGAAGTGAACCGTACTTCAAGGATAACCAGACAAATGCTTAATTTCAGCCGCAATGCAGATCAAGACAAGCGGATATTAATAGATGTGCGTCAGACAATTGAAAATATTATCTTAATGCTGAAAAGACTGCTTCAGTCAGAAGGCATTGAAATTAAACTTAAGTTGGGTCGACAGCCATTATACGTTAACGGCAATGCCACCCAGTTGCAGCAGGTCTTTTACAATCTGGCTGCTAACGCAAAGGATGCCGTGAAAGCTCAATCGAAAAAGGAAATCGAGTTTCGGATAAAACGCCGCAAGACTAAAGCGATATTCGAAATTGAGGACAGCGGTCAAGGCATTGAACCCATAATTTTACCGAATATTTTTGAACCGTTTTTCACCACTAAACCTCTCGGAATGGGAACTGGTCTAGGCCTGTCAGTCTCAGATAATATTATTAAGAATCACGACGGCAGCATCGAGTGTAAAAGTAAAGGTCCCGGAAAAGGCACGTTGTTCCGTGTTATTCTACCACTGAAAGAAAAATGAGTTTGCATGAGGCAAACTTCTCACTCCACAAAACCGCCTTTTGTCATCTTGGCCGGATCAAGCGCACTGTCCAGTTCTGCTTCAGACAAGTCACACATTTCCAACGCAACTTCCTTGAGAGCGCGATTTTCCGCAAAGGCTTTTTTGGCAATTTTTGCGGCAAGATCATAGCCGATCAGAGGATTGAGTGTAGTGACCAGAATCGGATTTTTACCGACAAGAGCCTTGATGTGATCTTCACGTACTACCAAGCGTGAGACTGAGCGTTCCGCTAGATTACGCGAAGCATTTGCCAGCAAACGGATTGATTCGAGCAGACTGTGCGCTACCATCGGCAGCATCACATTCAACTCAAAATTTCCGGACAGTCCACCGACGCTGATTGACGCATCATAACCGATTACCTGAGCGCAGACCATTGCCATTGATTCTTCAATCACCGGATTCACCTTTCCAGGCATAATCGAAGAGCCAGGTTGAAGTGCCGCTAGTTGAATTTCACCGAGCCCGCCGTTTGGTCCGGAATTCATCCAGCGCAAATCATTGACAATTTTCAGTAGACTGACTGCCTGAGTTTTTAATTGGGCTCCTAAAGCAACCGGCGCGTCAACAGTTGACTGTGCTTCAAAATGATTTTCCGCTTCACGGAAAGACTCTCCGCTAAGTTTTGAAATTTCCTCGGCAATTTTAGGAGGAAATTCAGGATCAGTATTAATTCCGGTACCTACAGCAGTTCCGCCCATCGGCAGTTCCTCCATTTGTTCCAGTGCTGATTCTATGCGCTTAATACCCATTTCAATTTGCCTAGCATAACCGCCGAATTCCTGTTCAAGAGTGACAGGCATGGCATCCATCAGATGCGTCCGTCCTGTCTTGACCACATGTGAATATTCTGCGCCTTTTTTCAGCAAAGTTTCTCGCAAATACTTAAGGGCTGGAATCAAGGTGTTTTTTGCCTCAAGATAAGCCGCTATTCTGAGTGCAGTCGGGAAAGTATCATTTGAACTCTGACCAAAATTAATGTGATCATTCGGATGGACCTTGACCGACAGATCCGGAACGAGTTCCATCGCACGGTGTGCAATCACTTCGTTTGCGTTCATATTACTCGACGTTCCTGAACCGGTTTGATAAATGTCGATCGGAAAGTGCTCATCCAGCTTGCCGTCAATTACTTCCTGAGCTGCCAGTTGAATCGCATGCGCGACATCTTTTGGAATGTTGTCAAGTTCAGCATTAACTTTGGCCGCACCTTGTTTGATCAAACCCAGGGCGTGTATCAAAGGGCGACTGATGCAGATTCCGCTGACAGGAAAATTGTCAACAGCACGTTGAGTTTGTGCACCGTAAAGCGCTGCTTGAGGAACCTTGACTTCACCCATTGAATCTTTTTCAATACGATATTCATTACTCATTTTATCCCTCCCTTTTTGTTTGTTAGTAGAATTTTATTTTAGTTTTTAAATCAATCAAATCTGCAAATTTAAATATCTTTTGTTTGCCAGAATAGAAAATTAATATTCTTTAATTGTCAGTACACCACAGGATTCCAGCTTTGATGTAACCCAGGAGAAATGACTCATAACTCTGATCCTAATAAATCGTTTCATCGGCGAAACTTATTCTTTAGCTGAAAATGCGCCGCACAATTTTCTAGGCCAGCATTCCTCCGTCTACTGTGAAGGTACTGCCTGTAATGTATGAGGCAGCATTAGAAACCAGAAAAAGCACCATTCCGGACATCTCACTCGGCTGAGCAATCCGGCCCAGCGGAATTTGCCGAAGAACTTGCTGCATTAACTCGTCATTCTGCGTCATGGCAGAAGCGAACTTCGTATCAGTCAATCCTGGCAGCAACGCGTTGACACGAATATTGTCGCACCCCAACTCTTTGGCAAAAGCTTGTGTCATCGAAATGAGTGCCGCTTTGGTGATGGAATAAATGCTTTGGTTTACCATCGGTATACGGCCGTTGATCGAAGAAACATTAACGATACTTCCACCATCGTTTTTCCTCATTAATCCAGCGGCATACTGACTCATGAAAAACGGCCCCTTCAAATTTACCTCAAGTGTTTTATTCCAAGCTTTTTCATCTGCCTCTAGAACTGATCCGTAAAAAGGATTGGTTGCTGCGTTATTCACCAGAATATCAAGTCGACCGTGAGTCTCACGAATTTTTTCAAATAGTGATTTTATCTGCGTAAGATCACCATTATGACAAACCATCGCCGAGACCTGATTGCCGGCATTTTTAATTTGTGCTTGAACTTCCTCTAAATTTTCTGCCTTGCGGCTTGTCAGAATTACATGTGCGCCAAACTCAGCCAAAATTTTTGCTGTTGCAGCTCCAATCCCACGGCTTGCACCGGAAACTAAAGCTACTTTCGAACTCAGATCAAACATTGCTGGTATTTCCATAAAATCTCCTTCTTAAGCTGTATTCAATACTATCGTTTGTCTGCAGAAGACGCAATCCGGTTTTGAACTGGAACGTGCCCACACTAAGACGGATCACACATTAATTGCAAGTTACGAAAAGTTCAATTTTTGCCGATTGTTGCACAGATTTTGCGTTGCCACTTGAGTTTATCTGCTATAGACTAAAAAAATAACATTTTAGACTACAATCTCATAATATTTATTAAATAATTCTATAACAGTTATTAAAAACATGGGTAACTGGCTTATTTTAACAATAGCAACTCTCGCGGCGATGATAGGTTTCCGCATGAAGAAACCGGCTGACGAAAGACTGGATCCTCCCTCTAATTTTGTGATGTTTTTTAATCCTCTTCAGGGCGAAGGCGATTTGTTTATCGGTGGAGTATTGGTCATATATTTTTCTTCCAGAGTATTTTTAGCATTATTTCAAACCTTAAGATCTATTTTTTAGCTGACAATTAAACGTTTAATAAAACGTACCGCTGAAAGAATGTCTAAAGAATACACTTTCAAATTAGTTGACTATACTACGACTCCTACCTAAAAAGGACTTAAACTGTGTCATTTAGAGCGAAGATAGAAATCTTAGCTAAGCGACCATACTAATCTCATTAAGATTCCTCACTATGCCCGAAATGTCAAATAGACGATTTAATATTTTCAACTGCTGGAGCATATGACTCGAAATCTACTGGTTTTGATAATGACTTTATTTCAGGACAATTATGTCCGCTTGGGCGCCTTGACTGGAGCGTTGGCTGGTTTTTGGAATCCAGAATTTTTACACGGCGAGGCAGGGACAAATGCATTTGTTTACGGATTCATCGGCTGGGGTATCGGGGCATATCTCGCGAATTACAAAGCAGAAAATACACAATTTGATCCAAAAAAGAAATTCCGGGTTTTTCAGGGAGGCCGCTAACACAAGCTTTGCCGTTTCTCGCAAATGACACGGTTTCAGGTCATTTCAGTTCCGCATCAAAAATGCTAAAGCCAGGGCAAATAATATTTTTCTCGGCACAAAGTTACCAATTATTCAGGCACCTATGGCCGGAGTTCAAGACAGTGCTTTAGCAATTGCTGTTTCAAATTGAGGCGGCTTGGGTTCTCTGCCCTGCGCTATGCTCTCTCTGGAAAAACTCAGGGCCGAATTAATTAAGCTGCTCGCAGACGAACTGTAAATAATAGCTTCCGTAGAAATGACAGCTATTTACTAATCTATCAAAATCAAATAAATCCATTCTTTAAAATACAAGGGGCTAATATGCGTAAATCTGTTATGATTCTTATTCCATTTCTTCTACTTTTTTGGCTGACTACAATTAATTCACCTGCAGAGGAAAAAGACCAAAGTGCAATTTTTGCAGGGGGTTGTTTTTGGTGTATGGAAGCTGATTTTGAAAAAATAAATGGTGTCAAAGAAGTCGTTTCCGGATATATCGGCGGAACGTCAAAAAATCCGAACTATAATAATTATGGAAAAAGCGGACATATTGAAGCAGTAGAGATATTTTATGATCCGGCTGTTGTTTCTTATGCGGAACTGCTGGAAATATTTTGGGTAAATATTGATCCTCTTGACAAAAATGGCCAATTTTGTGACCGCGGTCATGAGTACTCAACTGCGGTTTTTTTCCTGTCAACTGAGCAAAAAGAGCTGGCGTCAAAGTCTAAGAACTTGCTCGAAAATTCCGGTATCCTTGAAAAACCAGTTGAGACTCCGCTGATAAAAGCAGGAGAGTTTTTTCCTGCAGAGAATTATCACCAGAATTACTACAAAAATAGCTCAACAAAATATAAATACTACCGATATAGATGCGGACGTGATCAGCGGCTTAAAGAACTTTGGGGTAAAACTGAAATCCGTGAAAAAATTATAACAATACCTGCAAAATATCAAAAACCTGATTTGCAACAAATTGAAGAAAAACTGACACCTTTACAGTTTGACGTTACTCAAAATGATGCAACTGAACCGGCGTTCAGAAACAAATATTGGGATAATAAAAAAGAAGGAATTTATGTTGATATAGTTTCCGGTGAACCGCTATTCAGCTCAGTTGACAAATATAAATCCGGTACAGGCTGGCCTAGTTTCACCAAACCTGTTGCTGGAGCAAGTCTGATCAAAAAAGAAGATAACAGCTGGTTCTCGGCGAGGATTGAACTCCGCAGTAAATACGCGGATTCTCACCTGGGACACTTGTTTAATGATGGTCCAAAACCGGATGGTTTACGTTACTGTATTAACTCGGCAGCACTTCGATTTGTTGCCAAAAATGAGCTGGAAAAAGAAGGCTATAGCAACTACCTGGATTTATTTAAAAATTGATTTCGGGAAAAGGTCTTTCTTTGAAGAACAATCCATGGGTTTAAGCTTTGGAGCAAAATTTGAAGAACCTCTTTAATTCATTTTTACGGAATATCTGCTAAATTTTTCGCGATTCAAAATTTTATATCACTATAAATTAGTCCGCATTTGATAAAAACGACCGGGATAGTAAAGTCTGACATAAGTCACCAATTTTTCTTTGCGCCATGTCCTGCGTTGAATCACAAAAAGGGAATCTCGTTCAGCAAGTGCAAGCAACTCAGCTTTTTCCGTATCAGCATTATTTGCAGAAAGGATATGTTCTGCATCCGTCCATGGCACATGTTTCACCAGCCATTCGTTTGGACTAATTTTTTCAAATTTTTCCAGTTCCGCTTCCGGAATGGTTTGTAGATTAATCCAACGCTCCTCTAATTGGAAAGGTGCCTCGTTGGAATAGTGTAGACAACGCAAATGAAGAGTCAGGACCTCCGGAGGAATTTCCAACTTACTCAGCACATCTGCGGGCGGGACAACCACTTCACGCAGTAGCAAAGCATAACGGTAAGTAGCTCCAGTTTCTTCGATTTCCTGACGTATCCTTGGTATCTCAAAATTTACTGAACGTCCTTCCGGCGTGATGACCCGTGTTCCTGCTTTACGGCGTCGATCCAGTTTTCCTTCCTCTGCCAGTTCCCGCAAGGCCCGATTTACAGTTACTCTTGCACAGCCAAATTGTTTAGCAAGCATTGCCTCGCCAGGAATCAAACTTCCAGGCTTCCAAATTCCTGTTTGAATCCATTCCCGCATCTCAGTTTTTATGCTCTGATAAACCGGAAGTCCGTCCTTTTTAGTCTTCATTTTTTATTTATCCTGCCTGATTTCCTGAATCACAGTACGGTAGCGCTGTTCAATTTCTTGGTGATGGATGTGCTGCCCATGGGTCACCATTTGTCGTCCCGCGGACCAAACTTCACGTACGAGTGAATCATCTGCAGTGAAAATCCAGCGATCCAGAAATTCATCATCCGTGCAACCCCACAAGCTCAAGGACTCTGTATCAAGAGAAACTAAATCAGCCCAGTTTCCGGGACTTATACTTCCTGATTTACGGCCCAGTGCTTGAGCGCCGCCGACCAGAGCATTGTTGTAGAGCGCTTGGCCGACAGAACCACTCTTGTTCGTCATCACGTTACGCTCCTTCCGGACAAGTCGCTGGCTGTATTCCAGCAAACGTAACTCTTCCGTCAATGCAATAAACACATTTGAGTCAGAACCGATTCCGTATTTTCCTCCAGACAAAAGTAATTCTGTACCATCAAAAACTCCATCTCCAAGATTTGCTTCTGTGATTGGGCAAAGTCCCACAACTGCACCGGATTTTGCAACATTTTGTGTTTCTTCCGGAATCATGTGTGTGGCATGAATCAAACACCAGCGTGAGTCAACATTTGCATTTTGAAGTAACCATTCCACCGGACGCGCACCGTAATTTTCCAGGACATCATCAACTTCTTTAAGCTGTTCTGCAATGTGAATATGAACCGGACCGGAAGTTCTTGCCTCAACAATTTCCTGTAACGACTCCGGAGAAACTGCTCTGAGAGAATGCGGAGCCATTCCAAGCAGATAATCTTCCGGTGCATTCCTGAGAGCTGACTCAGCATGTTCAAGCAATGCTACAAATCCCTCCAGTTCATTGCCAAAACGAAGTT
>JACNKY010000009.1 GCA_014381795.1 Pseudomonadota bacterium
TGTAATAACAGGGTTACAGACATCAACGCTTTGCCTTCAGGAGAATGGGAAGTAGTTACGGAACAAGGTAATATTGTTTGCGAACACCTGGTCAATGCTGCCGGTTCATTTTGTTCTCAAGTCTCAGAAATGGTCGGTCTTAAATTACCGATGGTCAACATGGTTCATCAATATTTGGTTACGGATAGTATTCCTGAAGTCGCTGCGCTAAAAAAGGAACTTCCTGTTGTACGTGACCCTCGTGCATCCTGTTATTACAGGCAGGAGCAAAGCGGTTTGATTATTGGACCGTACGAAATGCAGGCCGAAGCGTGGGGACTTGATGGTATCGACTGGGGTTTTGATAATGCGCTTTTGCCTCCTGATCTGGAACGGCTCGAACCGCATTTGGAGTTAGCCGCAAAAAGTCTGCCGGTTTTCGAAACTGCCGGAATTAAAAAAGTCGTTAGCGGCCCTATCACACATACTCCGGACGGAAATTTTCTGCTTGGTCCTGCTCCTGGATTACGCAATCACTGGATGTGTTGTGCGGCCAGTATCGGCATAACGCAGGGACCTGGATGCGGAAAATACCTAGCGCAATGGATGGTACATGGTCAAACCGAAATCAACGTGCGTGAAATGGATCCGCGGCGTTACGGAGATTGGGCAAACGGGAAATATACTCTCGACAAATCAATTGACGAATATGAGCACATGTACGCCACTCATTATCCTGGTGAATTCAGGGAGGCGGGGCGTCCGGTACACACGACACCAATTTATGAAAAACTAAAAGAGCAAGGTGCTGTTTTTGCTGAAACTTTTGGCTGGGAACGTGCCAAATGGTTTGACACAAAAGCTGAAGGCGAGCAATACAGTTTTCGACGCAACAACTCATTTGAAGTCGTAGCTGAAGAGTGCAGGGCAGTGCGTGAAAGAGTTGGTTTGCTCGACATGTCATGTTTTGCTAAATATGAAATCTCTGGAGAAGATGCTGAAACTTTTCTGAACCGGATTTGTGCAAATCGTCTTCCAATACGTGACGCCGAAAGTTCCGTAGGAGGCGGAGTAGCTTTGGTTCACATGCTCACAGAGCTAGGCGGTATTGAGTGTGAAGCTACAATTACAAGATTAGAGAAAAACCTGTTTTACGTGCTATCCGCCGCAGTCGCAGAATTACATGATTATGACTGGCTCGATCAACATCTTCTTCCTAACGAAAAGGTCAGCATCAGGAACGTCACCAATGACTACGGAGTCTTAGTGCTTTCCGGCCCGAACTCACGTGACGTTCTGGCCAAACTGACTGACGCAAATTTAAGCAATGAAGCTTTCCGCTGGATGCGGGCGAAAAACATCGAAGTTTGCGGAATACCTGTGCGGGCACTCCGCGTTTCTTATGTGGGCGAACTAGGCTGGGAACTGCACCATCCTATAGAAAAAATGAAAACCCTTTACGATGCCCTGATGAAATCCGGAAACGACCACGGTATCAGCAATTTCGGCACTTATGCGATGAATTCACTCCGGATGGAAAAAGCCTACAAAGGCTGGGGCAGTGAGCTGACCACCGAAATTACACCGATGGAAGCAGGCTTGGAACGCTTCGTCGATTTCAGTAAATGCTTTCTCGGTCGCGAAGCCACACTTTCCCGCAAATTACTGGGCGTCACACTAAAGCTGGTTTATGTTTCAGTTGAGACTACTGACTCAGATTGTCTTGGCAACGAACCTGTTTTGGATCCTGAATCCACGGCAACTGGCGGAAAAATAATCGGCATGACCACCAGCGGTGCATACGGACACACAGTCGGCAAGAGCTTGGCCTTTGCCTACGTTCAACCTCAATATACCGAACCCGGCACTGAATTCGATATTCGAATTCTTGGCAAAAACTGTCCTGCAACCGTCCTCAAGGATGCTACGTATGATCCTGATAATTTGAGATTAAGGGATGTTTGAGTTGAAAAGTGCTCAAAGAAACACGGATCACTTTTGATTTGAATGATAAAAAATGAGATGTTGAAAAATAATTATTATCAAGACTTAAAGCAAACCTATCTAAAGGATGGCCTTATCTCTGGTGTCAAGATGCTCGAAGTAGCAGAGGCGACAAGACACCGAAAAGCGATGGAAATCACAGAATCCAAATTTGGACCGTTGCATTACAAATCCAAGGTACACACCATTTTACGGTCTCCACTTCAATTAGCAACACTCCCGGCGGTATTAGATTTAATCGAGGAACTCATAGGACCTGACATCCTGCTCTATAACGTCACCTATATTGTGAAGGAAGCCGGAACTAAGTCTCACGTCAGTTGGCATCAGGATTTAAATTATTGGGGATTGAGCCATGACGATCAAGTTTCCATGTGGTTGGCACTTTCGCCAGCATCTGAGGATAGCGGTTGTATGCGTATGATCCCAGAAAGCCACGTAAATGGTCGCCAAGTCCATGACTTTACTGAAGATAAGACTAATGTGCTTTTACAGGGTCAAACTGTTAAGGATGTAGATGAGGACAAGGCAGTGATGTGTTCGCTTGAGCCGGGTGAAGCATCTTTCCACCATGGATGGACTTTGCATTCCTCCCTGCCAAATAACAGCAAAGACCGGCGTATCGGCCTG
>JACNKY010000238.1 GCA_014381795.1 Pseudomonadota bacterium
CTCTACGCGGACACCTGATCGTGATCGCCAATCAGTTCACAGGCTCTGACGGTGATATGTTCACGACAAGTTTCCGGCAGTTGCAGCTTGGACCTCTAGTAGGAAAACGTACCTGGGGTGGTGTGATAGGCATCGACGGGCGTTATCAACTGGTGGACGGGACAACAACAACTCAGCCTCAATATTCCATCTGGTTCCATCACGCCGGTTGGTCGGTTGAAAATCACGGTGTTGACCCTGATATTGAAGTGGAAGACACACCGCAATCTTTTGTAAAAAATGAAGATCCTATGCTCTCGCGCACGGTTCAGGAAATGCTGCGGTTGTTAAAAGAAAAACCTGTGCAGTCTGTTAGTTATTCTCCATCACCCAGACGTTTGCTTCCGGATTGAGATAAATCCGCAAAGGAACTACTTAACATGCTTTAAGAGTTAAGCAGACATTTTACTTGTAAATTTTTACGCTTTTTGAGATGCTACTTAGATGACAAATAATTATTGCCAAGACTCCTCTTCTAAAAATCTTCCATGCTACTAACTATTCAGCCACTGATTGATCTTGCCAATACTGATCTGGAATTACAGACAAATATTTTCTCCCGCTCACATCTGGAACGTCAGATAGATACTGCGAGATCGGTTGTTGACCAACATCAAAAATTATTTGAGCAAAAAAATAACGAACTTAGCCACATAATCAACGAAGGCAAAGAGGTTCAAAACAACATCCAAATTCAGGAAGAGCTGATATTGCGTCTCGATGAACAAGTACCGAAGATTCGCAACGAAAAAGAATTTGCTGCCAGCAAAAACCAGCTTGAGGAAGCCCGTAAAATGTTGGGTTTGCTAGAAGACAAAATGCTTGAACTGGACATGAAAAAAGAAGATCTGGATCAGGAAATAGATTCTGTCAACAGCGAACTTACTGAATCCAACTCTGCATTTCAGGAAGAGACATCCGGACTCCTGAAAAAACAAGAAAAAGCAGAAAAGAAAATCGCAAAACTGGAACCTCGAAGAAACCGTTTACTGAAAAAAACACCACAAAACATCAAACGTTTTTATGAACGTTGTCAGGAAAGCGGAATCTCGACACCTGTCTGTGCCATTCAGGACAAAAGCTGCAGTGGTTGTCATATGGTTTTATTACCACAGTTTGTCAATGAATTGATGGCAAATCCGAATGCACACAAAAACTGCCCCTATTGTTCGCGCATTTTGTACTTTCCGGAAGTTGAAGAAGAAATAGAGTCATAAGCCGGATTTTCAGCACACGTTTTTTGTATTTAGAAGTTGAACAAACTTTGTTTCAACAAAATACGATCATGAAAAGAAATGTTGCATTGTTTTTATTTGCACTAACATTTTTTTTCGGTTGCAGTTCTTCGGCACCCTCACGATTTATATATCCTGCAGAAAAATCGATGGAGGTACGCTACCTCTGCCGACTGCCTTATCAGGACGCATCTGCTCCCCATCAAGCGTGGAGCAAGTCAACTCCCTCATGGATTTTCATTAACGAAACAAAAGTCATAGTTTATTTTAAGAATGACCGCACCTTTGTGCTCCCCCGTACCTCGGAAATCACTCTCGCTCCAGGAAAATACCGCTGTATACTTTGAAATTTACTGACTGATTTTTCTTTTTTCAGTCTTCTAAATTTTATCCAGTCAGTATTTTCGCAAATACATCACTGTCCACATTTCCTCCGGACGCGATAACCGCCACTTTTAGTCCTTTATTTTTTGATGACTCCTGTAGAGCAGCGGCAATTGCAGCAGCGCCCGCGCCTTCGCAGACATTATGTGTACATTCATACATAATCCGCATCGACTCTGCAATTTCAGTATCACTAACCTGCACAATCCTCTCAACACCTTTCCAAATCAGTTCCAGTGCAGACAATTCAGGAATACGGCAGGCTATTCCGTCAGCAATTTTAGTACTGACCGGAGACTCAACGGGACGGCCGGAACTGAAAGATTCCGCATAAGCACTAGCATGTGAAGAAACAACTCCGACGATTTCAATCTTCAAGTTTAATGCATCACGTGCTGCGAGCATTCCACAGATTCCGGAACCTAAACCAATAGGAACGTAGGCGACATCCAGATCCTTGACCGCACTCAGCAATTCCAGACTATAGGTTGCAACTCCGGTAACTAACAGTGGATCAAAGGAAGGCACCATTTGCAATTCTTCTTCACGTGCTAGTTTAATCGCAAATTCACGCGCTGCCTGAAAATCATCACCATGTTCAAGCAATTTCACACCAAGCGCCTGCATGGCAGCATTTTTCTCTCGACTGTTTCCGTGAGGGACCACGATAGTGGTGGGAATTCCGTAACGTCGTGCAGCAAAACCCACAGACTGACCATGATTTCCACGGGTCGCGCAGACCACACCTGTCGGGATTGCAGATGAGTTTGCAAGATGAGCGAAATAGACCAAGCCTCCGCGGATTTTAAATGCACCATTCGGCGTATGGTTTTCATGCTTGACCCAGACTTCTGTACCTAAACGCTCACAAAGCAGTGGCCAGCAATATTGCGGAGTCGCTTGCATTTCTGCATAAACTATACTTGCTGCTGCTGCTATTTCATCAAGTGTAACTTGTTGCATACTTATGAGCCTTCTTTGTTATTTGTCTCTGCAGTAAGTTCTGCCATCACCTTGTTGATCATCCTTAATCCGGATTGGTCTTTGAGAGTCAGAATAGATTCCGGATGAAACTGTACAGATGCCACAGCTAAAGTTTTGTGACGAAGCCCCATTATCAGACCGGAATCAGTTTTCGCGGTGACTTCCAGACATTCTGGAAGTGAAACTGAATCCACGTAAAGACTATGATAACGTCCTGCACTGAAGGGATTCGGTAAATCTGCATAAAATGAATCTCCGCTGTGTATAATCTCAGCGGACTTCCCGTGAACAGGATGTTCAAGAGTCAGCAGTTTTCCACCAAAATATTCAGCAATACCTTGATGTCCGAGACAAACGCCAAAAATTGGAATATTCCTATTGACTGCTTCGCCGACTAATTCCGGAACTTTTTGTTCACTTGGAAATCCCGGACCTGGTGAAATGAAAAGTAAATCAGGAGAAATTTCATCCAGCATCTTATATGGAAATCCGGAACGGAGAGTGATTACCTTTGCTCCAGTTTGTCTGACATAACTTGCTAATGTGTGGACAAAACTATCTTGATTATCAACAAATAAAACCGTTTTTGAGTCGCCTGTTTGAGGTAAATCAAACTCAACTGAATCAGGCGGTTTGCTGCCTAAAGTCGCGCCCAAAAAGGCGGATGCCTTGATGTGCGTTTCCCGCTCTTCTGTAGCAGGATCTGAGTCATAAAGCAATGTAGCTCCGGCCCTTACAGTGGCTTGTCCTTTTTTAAGATGAACAGTACGCAAAGTCATTCCTGTACTGACATAACCGTTAAACCATAAAAATCCGATACAGCCGCTATACCATCCCCGCGGTGAATTTTCCATATCTTCAATTGTTTGCATGGCAACCGGTTTTGGAGAACCGGTCACTGTACAGGCCCACATGTGCGTCAAGATAGCATCAACCGCGTCCCTGTCTTTGTTCAAAACACCTTCCAAATGATCAACAGTGTGGATCAAGCGGGAATAACGTTCCAGCAAACGCCGGCCGATTAAGTGCACACTGCCAGGTTCACAAATCCTCGCCATATCGTTACGGTCCACGTCCGTACACATCGTAAGTTCTGATTCCTCTTTTTCTGAAGAAATAAGATCTTTTATCCTTTCTGCAGTTTCCATCGGATCATTCCCTACAGGTACTGTTCCGGAAATCGGACTAGTTTCAAAACGATCTTCTTTTACTCTTACATACATTTCAGGAGACGCGCCTACCAGTTGTTCTGCACCCATGTTGATCAGAAAACTGTAAGGACTGGGATTTTGGGCACAGATTCTTTTGAATAAAGTTGAAGCCTGCTCCCCGAAAGCAGTAGAAAATGCTTGCGATAGTACAACCTCAAAAAAATCTCCGCGCCGGCAACCTTCCTGTATTTTTGCTACTTTCTGCTCAAACTCTCCTTGAGCGTGATCACACTTAATTTTCCCATCCGCCTTTGCAGGGACAACCGGAAATTCATCACCAGTGTTCCACCAGCTTTCTGTCATACCGTCTGGTGTATCAATATGATATTCAATTTTGTAAGCCTCTTCCTTTTGCCGATCAACTACCACCAACTCAACTGGTAAAAACAAATGGCAATCTGTTTGTTCAGGATCACGTTTGTGTTTTGCTTCAATATTTTCAAATTGAAAAACCAAATCGTAACCAAATGCGCCGTACAGACCAAGATAAGGATCAACGCTGCGAAACAGTTCAAATATTTGCCGAATCACAGAAAAAACACTCGGCTGGCGGCTTCTTTCCTCTTCTGGGAAAAAATCAGGTCTCGGCTTCACTGTACCTGAAATTTGTACTGCAGGTTGATCAGCAGCATCTGCAAAAACCAGTGTTTCAAGATGAGGATGATTCTGCAAAACAGGTGCGATCAATTTCAGTAGACGTGTTCCATTTGGATTGAGTGCGTTAATTTCAAACTGTTGTTTCTTGGCAATCAGTTCCAGCGCGGGATGTATAAATCCCAAATCCCAACGTGAATACCGATCCGGAACTTCGTAGTTGCTAACGAAAAGCGCTCCTTTTTTAATATCAATATATTGATATATTTTGTCGAGGGCATGTTCTGCATCCAAAGGAGTAATCGCCTTTTTGATTTTAATACCGCCCTGAGTTGTAAATGTAGAGTTGTTCATGATATTTTTAAATTGTGTCACTGCCCAGATTCAGGCATCAAAAACAGGTTGCTTATTGTAACAGAACAGGATTTATCTGCAACCTGCAACATCAGCTATTTGCTTACATTCCTGTGTGCTGATCAAACCAAAAGCGCTCAAGAACTAAGCTGGGAGAAGCTATCTCTGCAGTAACGGTTTGAGACAGTACTAACTTCCTTTGGCATTTCTAATGTTGTTGATAAACTCTTTTACTTTCAGCAGATCTTTAATTCCAGGTTCACTTTCGACTCCGCTGCAGACATCCACGCCCCAGGGGCGTACTTTATTAACGGCCTTAGCGACATTTTCAGGCGCCAGTCCGCCTGCGAGAATCAACTTTCCCATTCCAGAAACAGTTGAAGCAAGCTCCCAGTCAATTTGTTGTCCGGAACCTCCGTAATGCGTTTTGCTGTATGCATCCAGCAGAAAAGTTCCACAACCATAATCCTGAATCCGCTGAGGTTGAAAATCCGGAGAAACGCGGAAAGCCTTATACCAGGGAACTGTTATTTTTTTGCAGCTTTCAGGCGTCTCATCGCCATGCAACTGCGCAAGGTCCATGCCTGTTTCACGCATGATACTATCCAATGAATCAGTGGATTCATTAACAAAAACTCCCACGGTAGTAACTGATTCAGGAAGTCCGGCAACAATCTCCATGGCTTTTTCCGTAGTAATGTAACGTGAAGATCCGTTCCAGCAATTAAGTCCAAGCCAATCCGCACCAGATTCAACACATGACAAAGCCTGTTCAAGACTGGTCAAACCGCATATTTTAATAATGGGAGAAGGAGTAGATTTATTCATTTTCATTTGCTTCTGGATTGGTTTTTTCTGCTAAAGCGCTATAATGTAGACTTGTTCTAAGTTACTGTGACTCACAAAATAAGCAAAGGATAAATCAAGTTAATCATATGTCTGCTCAAAGTGCTGCCTTTTCATGGCAAGGAGAAAAGCTTGTTTTGCGGATTTTTCTGCAGCCGCGTGCCTCGCAAAATGAATGGGCCTGACGTCACGATGGACGTATACGTTTACGCGTTACTGCAGCTCCGGTTGACAATCAGGCAAACTTGGAATGCGTGAAGTTTATTGCAAAATCCTTAAAAACCGCAAAGACAAACGTCAGTGTGGTACGTGGAAAAACTAGCCGAGCAAAAACTGTTGAGATGCTGAAACCTGATCCTGACTGTTGGCAAAAAGTTTTAACAGAATTAGTAGCTGATTGAACAGGAAAGCAGCTTTGAATTCAATGCGGCAAAACAGCTATAAAAAATAAAAACTGATCCTTAATCTAAATACGTGCTAAAAAACCCTTCAAAATATTCCTCAAATAGACGCTTCGGTATTATTGCTTTGTTGCTGACCGTCCTTAGTTTTTTCCTCACTGTCTCTTCTGCGTCTGCACAATGCTGGACCAGAGACTTGAGTGAAGAAGAACAATTGGCGGTGGCGCGTGAGACATTTGCGGATGGCCTCTATTCTGCGTCCATTGAAACTGCAAAATGTTATCTGGATCAATTTAAAGAAAGTGCTGCACGTGAAGAGATCTTTTACCTGCAAGCAAGAGCTCTACGCAAAGGCGGTGACATTCAGGCATCAATCAAAGCTTATGATGAACTGAAAAGAAATTTTCCGCGTAGCAAATCATACCTTGATGATGAAGTGCTGCAGCAAGGTATTATTCTGGTAATGACCAGAAAATATCCACTCGCGATTAAAACCCTGACTTCGCTACTGCAGGATTACCCTACTTCAAAACTCAGGGATGAAGCTCATTATTGGTTGGGTTATGTAATTTCATTTAGTGCGGAACTGTTACGCAAAAAAAATAAACAGCAGGCACTACAAGAATATAAAACCTCCATTCAGCATTTTAAGAATAGTGACCCAACTGCCTTAACCCAAAGTCAACAACAGGAACGTTGGTATTTAACCGGACGTGCATGGTGGTTTCTGGATGACATCTCAAAAACAGCGGATGCATGGGAGCAGTATTTGAAACACTCAAAGTCAGTCAAACCTGAGCAGGCTTTGAATCTTAAATATCAGTTAGCAGCTAAGTTTCAGCAGTCAAAAAAATACGAACAAGCTGAACGCTGGTTTGCACGGATTGTCACCGATCATCCTAACACAAAATTGGCTGCGGGGTCTGCCTTTTGGAGGGCCGAAATGGCATACGCGGCATCTCTTCAAAAAACAGAAACTGCTGCTCTGGAGCCAAAATCAGTCAAGCGTTTGGTGAACAATTATAAAATATACTTAACAAAAAAGGAAAAAAAACACCTACCGCTGACATATTACCGTATTGGTGTTTTAGAGCAAAAACACCAGCCGCATGAAACAATTATTGCTTTTCAACAATATTTAAATACAAAGGACAAAACTTATGCGAGCGAAGTTCAGTACCGTTTGGCTTACTTCTATATAGAAAGTAAACAACTTAAAAAAGCAATTGAGACCTTTAGCAAATATTTAGGTACAAAGGACAAAACTTATGCTGATGATGCGCAGTACCGCTTAGCTTATCTCTATATTGAGACTAAAGAACCAGAAAAGGCGATTGAGACATTCAATAAATATCTCAAAAGCGGTAAAGGAAAATATGCTGTTGAAATCCAAATCCGGCTGGGTTACCTCTATATCGAAACTAAACAACCGAAAAAGGCGGTTGAAATTTTTAATAAATATCTCGCAAGTGGAGACACTGAACATCTTGCGGAAATCCAAATCAGGTTAGGCTATCTTTATATTGATACAATGCAGCCGAAAAAAGCGATTAAGATCTTTGAAAAATATCTCTCAGGCAAAGATACAGAACATGTTGCAGAGATCCAAATTCGGTTGGGCTACCTCTACATTGAAAACAAGCAACAAAAAAAAGCGATTAAGATCTTTGAAAAATATCTCGCCAGTGGCGTAACAGAACATTCGGTGTCAATTCAACAGCGGTTGGCTTACCTGTATGTTGAAACAAAACAAAATTTTCTCGCAATTTCACTGCTTGAACAAGTTCGGAAGCATCCTGATTACCAGCAAAATCCGGAGCTTTTGCAAACATTGATGGTGCTTTACCGGGAAACTGTTTCAAAAGAAAAATTCGTTCAATTCATCTTGAGTGTCAGACGTGACCCCAAATTGGATGACCAGGTGCGTCACGGATTTCAAACTCAACTGTTGTTCACTTACTTTGACCAAAACAAATGTGAAGAACTTATTGCGGAAATAAATGACAAACCCGGCTATCTCCAAAAATCCAAAAACACAAACCCAGAAGAATGGCAACATTTACAGTACCTAAAAAGCTCTTGCCTGCTTGAAACAAAAAAATGGGAAGAGGCACGCATAGTTTCCCGTAATATACTTGAGAGTGAAAAATATCGTCAACAAGCAATCCAGATTTTGTTGGAATCTCACAAACAGTTGCAGGACTGGAAAGCCATTACCTGGGAATTTCAGGAAATTTATGACAGGAAATCTCCTGCGATGACCATTCCTTATTTTCAACTTTGGATTTTCGCTGCTCAACGTAGAACAGATTTTCAACGTCTTGAACGTATAAAAATTATTGCTGAACGCTGGAAAAAAGCATTTCCTGAAGATACACAAAATTTGACACAACTTAACCTCTACATTTCCAGTACACGTTTACAGGACTTGAGAGCACAGGAAAACTGGACAGGTATCTCTACTTTTTTACGCAGTGAATACAAGGCAGGAAACATCCCGCTGAATGAACAGTATTTCCCCCAACTGCTCTTTGCAGAACAGAAGCTAGGAAACTGGGGTGGTGTTTTGAGTGCATACACACTCTTGCGCACACATGATAAACAACGTGCGGATAATCTGGATGCACTGATCAGCCAAGCCAAAGCTGCAGAGAAACTAGGCAAGAAAGAGCTTTCAATTTCATTCTATCGAAAAGCCTTAAAAGTAAAACCGCAAACTGAAAAAGATAAAAAGAAACAGGATGGAATCCGCAAATTCCTCGCACAAGGTGCTTTCCAGCAATGGATTGAAAAAGCAGAATGGTCAAAAGTCACAAAAGAAATTCACCAGCAAGTAAGAGCAAAAAAGAGAATCCTGGATGAGCAAAATTTTGAACTTCTGATTTATGCAGAAAACCAGAAAACCGGCAACAAAAAATATAATGGAATCCTCGAAGCATATGCGCTACTTGCTATTTATAACAATAAAAAAACAAAAACTATCGAAGCAAAGATAGTACAGGCAAAAGCGGCAGAGAACGCAGGTAAAAAAGAGCTTTCGCTCAATTTTTATCGTCAGGCTTTAAAAATAAAGCCGCTCAACGAAACAGACAAAAGTAGGCAGGCTGAAATCAGAAAATTCCTCGAGCAAAGTTCTTTCCAGAAAATGATTGACCAGAAAGAATGGTCTAAAGTGACCAAGACAATTCACCAGGAAGTGAGGGCAAAAAAGAGAGTGCTGGACGATAATAATTTTGAAATGCTGCTTTTTGCTGAAAACAAGAAAACCGGCAGTGCAAAATATAATGGGATCCTCAATGCATATGCACTAATGGTAGATTATGATAAAAAAAAGACACTGACAGTTGAAGCACTGATTGATCAAGGTTATGCCGCAGAAAAATTAGGTGGTTATAAACGAGCAAAAGGATACTATAGAAGTGCTCTTAAAAAAGTGCCTGATAAGAATGTGAACCTTGTCCTGCAGTTGGTTGAAGAGCTGACCCGGCTTTATGAACGCTCCAAGGATTATAAAGCCCTGGTACGTACATACAAGCGGGCTTACAGTGTACTCAAGAAAAGTTCACGACCTAAAAAGGAGTATCAAACTTATGCCTACCTGATCGGCTACCATCAGTCATCCCAGCTTAAAGAGACTGACAAAGCCCGGATATGGATGTTGCGTGCGGATGGCGGAGGAAGTTCAAGCCAGGAATTACAGGCCGCTTTTTGGGTGGCTCAACTTGACCGTGAAGCAAATAAAACGGACAAAGCACTGAAACGTCTCAAAGAATTGGCCGGCCGAAAAATAGCAAAAAACTCGTCGATGTACGTTCAAATTCACTTTGAACTTGGCACATTATATCATTTCAAGGAAAAGTGGAAATACGCGTTACGGCATTATCGGCTGGTTGCAAAAGCTCGTGCCCCTGCGGAATTAAAGCAATTTCAAAATGCAGCCAAACAAAAAGCAAAAGAGATCGACAATTATCTTAAATCTATAGAATCTTCACAATAATGAAACAGTACCTGAAGCAGAAATATCCTCTAAACAGCATCGCCACATTTTGGGGTTTTGCACGATACAGACTTAAACAACAACTGAAGCGAATTTGCCTGTTTGGACTGTTAACACTGTTTACGGTTGTACTGCCGTTCGCCGCATTTTCAGCAGACCCTTCCGTGCTTAATCTTATAGTGAAAGGTCAGGTGAGACTCTCATCTGGTGCAGAAACATCTCCGGAAGGACTTGATGTAGTGTTATTGAAATTTGTACTTAGTCCAGAAGGTGAGGTAACTCCTGTCGGACCTCAGGGACGTGTCAAAACTAATACCAGCGGGAATTTTGAGTTCATTAAAGTAAAACATAATTTACGAGCTGGTTATCAACTTGGAACTCGGGTGGATGGTGAATTATACAGTTCAAAAATATTTTTCATGAAAGCTGGTGAAACACTCATTGAAAGAGACATTATTATTCCAGGCATTTCTACTGCAGTGGAGAAACTGGAAACTTCCCAAGTCTCACTCGTGATTGAATCTGGATTAGGAGCTGTTACAGTAACTGAGGTCCTGGTCTTCAGCAATTCCACGCCTGACAAAATTGATACCAGCGCTCGACCACTTGTGCAAAAACTCCCTGCAGGAATAAAAAATTTCCGCATGATGGACAGTAAGTCCGTAAACTCAATGAAACATCAACTGGAAGAAAATGTATTAAAAATAGCCTATATCTTTCCAAGAGGAAGCACCCAAATTATTTATCAATATATCCTCCCTGCCTGGTTTGGCGGTTTAGAAATAAACAGGGAATTTGAGCATCCTCTGGACATAGTTGGAGTTTTCACACCCATTGAGCGATTGCAAATCAAGTCCGACGAATTGAGTTTTTCCGGCAAACAAAGTTTAAATGAGACAACTTTTCTCAGTTGGAAAAGCAAAGTATCCGATTCGAACCGACTGAATTTCAAGATCAGCAATGTTCCAACAACATCTCTACAGTATGCAGGTGTTTCTGTAATAATCCTAGTATTATTGTTTAGCACAGTTGCCTTGTTTTACCGGCAGCGCTTAAGAAAGTAAAACTAAAATTAGATGACTTTGTAATAACGCACAGAAACGTATCATGCCGAGTGGAGCGAGAAATTTGTTTTACTTTACTGCAACAATATCATTAAGTTTACTCTCTGCGCTCGAAATGACAAATTTTTACAACGGTTTTAATTAATATTCAGTTTACTGAGACAAGACATGGCTTTAGTTGCTGGTTCCACTTTTTCAACGACAGAATGGAATAGTCTGCAGACACGACAAGTCGTTTTGGCGGGACTGATGTTAATCTTGGCTTCTTTGCTTTTTTACAACTTTATGCTGGCTCCGGAGTTGAAGCTTAAAAAGCAGTTGTCCACTGAGATTCTGCAGATAAATTCAGACTTAAAAAAAGTTAAAAGCACCGGGATAAAATTTAAACAAGAAAACAGCTTTCAGTCTCTGCAGGACAGGGAAAAAGCTTTAGCTCAACTTCTGCCTGATAAATGGAAACTTACCGAACTTTTACGCTGGCTCACAAACGCTATTCAGCAAAATGGACTGCAGTTCGAAGAACAAAACTTTGAAGAAAATACCGCACAATCATTGATTCAGACACTGACTATTAATTTGAAATTGAGTGGAAAATACGCAAACTTCCAGCAGTTTATGCAACAATTGAAAGAAGGACCCAGACTGCTGTTGTTGAAAAAGCTGCTGCTGGAAAATCCTACACCTGCTCAACAAGAACCAAAACTAAGAATTGAAATGGTCTTAGCTGTACCCAAAAGACTGAAAATTTCAGCAAAAGAGAACAACTTATGAGTATTGGTAAGTGGAAATTTACGCTGACCCTCCTTTTCTTGTCTGTCTTTCTAATAGTGTACAATGCAGCAAGCGGTTTGGCCGCTACCTCATCAAAAGTCACGCAGATCAATAATCCATTTCGCAGTTTACTACCTGAAAAGAACAACTCAGTTTCACTCCCTCAGTCTCATTCAAAATCTGTCTCAACAAAAAAACAAAATCCAGCCCTGGGAAAAAAGAAAAGCACGGAAAAGGCAGCACTATCAAAATCAGCAGCTCAACTGCCTAAACTAAAGACTGCTAGCAGAACAGATATTTCTTCACGAACTAAGCAAATAACTGAAACTCTGAGTCTGAAAGATATTCTGGAAACGTCAGAAGGCCGTTACGCATTTATTGATGAAAAAAAAGTATCTTATGTCGTCCAGGAAGGGGAGTGGCTGGAAAAAGTTTTTGTCAAGACTATCTATAAAAATAGTGTGGAACTGCAGGAAATTGACGGAGAGACAACCATTATCTTAACACTCCAACCATGACCTTAAAAACTTTTTTTGTTTAATCTATCATGAATCATGTGCTTAACTTCGCAGTGAATTTACAGAAAACAACAGAGCATCCATAATTAACAAAATGAACACCTACCACCCTGTAGTTGAAATTTTAGTAGACCGTTTTGGAACATCTCCGGAGTCATTGGAGCCACTGCATGAACAACTTCTCGCTTACCGTGAAAGTACGGGCGGTTTGAAAGAAGCGCTGCTGAAACATAATGTCACCAGTGAGAACACCTTTCAACAGGCAATGGCCAACTATTTTGAATTGGAGTATCGGGAGAATTTTGATGATGTTCCGGTGGTACGTGAATATACGGAAATAATTCCGATACGATATGCCAAAAAAAATGTCTTCTTCCCCCTCAAAAAAGAGAGCAACACGCTGACGGTTGCCATC
>JACNKY010000202.1 GCA_014381795.1 Pseudomonadota bacterium
AGGCGATTTTCTGTTGCTGGTTTAAATCCTGAAATGCTTCAATTTGTGGCAGCTCTCCTTCTATAAACCGGCGGTAAACCCTTTTTTCAAAAAAATCAATGTAACCTTCTTCTTTAAGTTTATTTAAGGCTTGTGAGGGAGAATTTACTCTGCTTTGAATGTCACTCCAGCAAACAGCAGGATTTTCTGCCAGGATTTCAAATATTTGCTGACGTTTTGATTTACGTCGTTTTGCAGGATTATTTAGCTCATCGACTTTGAGCAGGCTGACCCAGCGTTCCATTTTAGGTTTAGCTTTTTGTCCAAGTAAAAGATGGCTTGTGTGGACATTCTCATTCGCCATCCAACTCCGTAGAATTTGATGGTCACGCTCATCAGGATTGCATTTAAGCCACTCCTGCTGAGTCCATGTATCTTGTTTGCGAATCAGTGACAGCGGTGCTTCACTTAGTTGATCAAGCCGCGGAAGTGAGTTTGAGCTAGAGCTTGGAGTGTAAGTGGTACGTAAACGCAGGGCGAGTCCGCCGGGAATTGCGGAATTCAGAGTTTCACCCCAGGCACAAAAATAGTACTCAGAGGTCCACTTGGTGAGTTCCAGCATTTCTGCGGAAAAAAGTGGTTCCTCATCAACCAGTGTTTCAACTGATTTTAAACGGCTAAAGTCTGATTTTTCTTTAACACCAACGACAACTCCACCTTTTTTCTGTGAGCCGAAAGGCACGAGCACCTGTAATCCTGCTTCAGGAGCACGGGTAAGATTATCCGGCCAGCGGTAATCAAAGGACCTACGGAGCGGTAAATTAAGGGCAACTTCTACGATCATGTGTTATTTCGGCATTGCCTTTAAGTAAATTAGCGGAGTATCTCCTGTACTTTGTACCCGATAACTTCCCATGCTCACTGGTAAAAAAAGTGCTTCTTCAGGATTCAAATTAACAGTCTGACCATTTTCCGGAAAAACATCAGCCTGTCCGGAGATGCTGATTAGCAAATGGTATTGTCCAGCGAGTTGATCAGCCCATGTCTGGCCAGTGTCCAGAGAAATACGGTCAGCAGTGAACTGCGGAAAATCAACAAAACGCTCCGCCAGCATACCTGCTGATTGGTGAAGTTTTTCCAGTTCAGGCTGCTGATAAACTTCCGGATGCATTTTACTTAAGGCATCTGCTGTGTCCCAATGTTTCTGGGTGAGAACTTTTTGTGCAAACATCACAATCAAACGTTCGTAATGTGGTGTTTGAAATTCTATGACCTTGATTCCATGACGTAAAGAGTGCATCTGGAATACCGGAAAGCTAACAATATCACCTACTTTGACAGAACAGTCGCCAACAAATTCTGCAGCTTTTTCCCTGAGTAAGAGTTCCTGTGCAGAAAGTTCAGTTGAAATATCTGCTGTAGATTCGTCTATTTGACGTCTAACATTTTCATATTCAGCAATTGCCTGTTTAAAATCTTTGAGGAGAAGCTCTGACCAATTTTCTGCATTATTTTGCTGATATTCTGTAATTTTATCCGGATGTAGTCCTGCTTTGATTATTCCTGTTCCGGAAGGCCAGGCTGTTTTATCAATTTCTGTCACCACATAAACTTCCCACTTTTCTTCATGCATTTCATAATATAAATCTCCAACCACATCCTCTCCGACAGGATTAAGTGTTTTGAGTAAGATCAAAGCTGTTGAATAATCTGCAAGCAGTTGTTTTTTGAAAAGAGACAGTGCATAAGGCAATTCTGTTTTTCCGTATTCGTCTATGACATTCACCACACCACGTTTTTCAACTCCGGTGTACCAGCCTTCGTGTCCCCATGGTTTCGGAATATTGAGAACTTCGAGGCGTAAAGCTTGAGCAGTATTGACGATGACGCACTGTCTGTTATTTGCGACAGATTCCAGCGCTGCATCCGGATTTTGAGTTATTATTTCTTGTAGATTGTCGGCAGAAAGTAGGTCTTTCCAGACACATCCCCTTTTTATTAATTCAGTGTTCTGCTGATGCTGATTAGTGTTTTGGATTTTGATTTCACACAATTGCTGAAAACAGACAACATCTGTATTCTCTGTCCATGGTTCATGCTGTTTTCTCTCAATCAACAGCAGAAAAATTTGTATTTCAGGCAGCTCAAGTTCAGCAAATATATATTCCGCGATTTGTCCGGTGTCCGGAAATTCATCTGCTGGATAATCACTTAGATTAAGCAAGGCAAACCAGGTTTTTGATTCAGCGACGGAGTCCACCAGTCCAGAGTACTCTAAGCTGGGAAGCTGTTTATATTCAGTAAATTCAGTTACAGTCATGGTTCATTCAGCAAGCAGTTCTGGTGATATTCTGGCATTTTGAAAGGCCTCGGCGGTTTCAACTGAAACAGGCTTCAACAGTTGCGAGAGTGTGATAACTTCCTGTTGCGGAATTGCGTATGGCGTCAGGAATTCAAGGGAGATACCTGTAGCATGACTTTTTTCAAGACCTTGATTCTGCAGGACTATTTTACCCAAAGAATTAGCTGCGGCAAGGTTGGGATTCAGGATAGAAATCTGGCTGTAACCTTCCTGTATGAAAGACATTCTGAAGAGACTCTCACGGTATGCATAATGGGTACAGCCCAG
>JACNKY010000008.1 GCA_014381795.1 Pseudomonadota bacterium
AAGTATAAACATACAACAAAATGACACGCTATTCAAGTACACGAGGGCAAGTTAAGAACCTTCTCTTTGAGGAGGCCGTAATGATGGGGCTCGCAGATGACGGTGGTTTGCTGGTTCCAACTGAATTTCCGGATGTACGGAGCATGCTTCCGGAATGGCGTTCATTGGACTTTACAGCTTTAAGTCTTGAAATTATGCTGTTGTTTACAAGCGGAAGAATTCCGCGGGAAGGACTAAAACCGCTGATTGAACGGAGCTACAAGACTTTCCGTCATCCGGAAATCACGCCTGTAAATTCGCTGGGCGGAATCCATATTTTGGAGTTGTTTCATGGTCCTACTTTCGCGTTCAAGGACGTAGCACTGCAGTTTTTAGGCAACTTGTTTGAGTGCTTTTTAGACAAGCGTAATCATCCTTTGAGAATCATAGGAGCAACTTCCGGTGATACCGGCAGCGCTGCCATCCATGGTCTGCGTGGAAAAAAAGGGGTGGATGTTTTTATGCTTCATCCGAAAGGTCGGGTCAGTCCTATGCAGGAATTGCAAATGACCACAGTCCTTGATCCAAACATTCACAACCTGGCCATCGAAGGTACTTTTGACGACGCGCAGGCGATTGTAAAAGCGCTTTTCAATGATCAAGATTTCAAGAAAAAATATTATTTAGGTTCAGTCAATTCGATCAACTGGGCACGTATTCTGGCACAAATTGTATATTATTTTTACGCCTGGTTTCAGGTGGCAAAGGACGATTCAGAGCAGGTTAGTTTTGTGGTACCGACCGGAAATTTTGGCAATGTTCTGGCCGGATATTATGCCAAACGTATGGGGCTGCCCATTGACAAACTGGTTATTGGCACAAATGAAAATGACATCCTGCACCGCTTTTTCAGCAAAGGGGAATATCATCGAACTGAGCTCAAAGAAACTTATAGTCCGTCGATGGACATTCAAATTTCCAGCAACTTTGAAAGGTATCTTTTTGATCTTGCAGGAAATTCTGCAGAGAAACTCCAGCACTGGATGGAAGAATTTGACCGTAGTGGAAAACTTACTATTGAAGGTGAACTGCTGAAAATTGCCCAGAAAGACTTTGTTTCCGCTCGTGTAGGCGATGAAGAAATAGTCAGGACAATCCGGAATTTTCACCAGCAAACCGGATATTTATTAGACCCCCACACAGCAGTCGGAGTAAACGCAGCAGAAAAAACTGATATTCAGACACCGGTCATTTGTCTGGCCTGCGCCCATCCTGCGAAATTTGGTGAAACCATCCGGAAAGCTTTGGGTGCAGAACCGGAACTTCCGGAGGAGTTAGCCGTGCTGGAAAACATGGAAACAAATTGCAAAACGCTTCCGGCTGTTACGGAAAGTATTAAGAACGAAATACTCGAAACACTTGAAGCTCAGAGCATAACGCCTTAGCTCTGACCAGAAATTGAAAACTGAAAGAAGAAATTGACTCCTGATAGTCTACAGCCTGAAACTGAAATTCGTCAGCCAACATATGATGAATTCAAAAAAAATCGTCCTGTTTGGACGACCTCATTAAGACGTGGAGTAGAGTACGCAGTGTTTCGTTTCGGTTTGTTCTTAGGTAAAAAATTGTCCCTGCCTCAGTTGCAAAAAATGGGGCGCGGAGTTGGAAATTTTGGCTATAAAGTCCTTCGTAAAGACCGTGGAATTGTTGAAAAACAGCTCGAACTTATTTTTCCTGAATTAGATGCTGCTCAGCGAAAGCAATGGACGCAGGAGTGTTTTTCTCATTTTGGACAAATGCTGTTTGAGTTTTTGAGCTTACCACAAATTTTACGTGACGAGGCTGATTTGCTTGAAGTGGAAAATGAGGAAGCACTGACAAAAGCAATTCAGCTGGAAAAAGGCGTGATCCTTTTGGCGATGCATTCTGGTAACTGGGAACTGATTTCCGCGTACGCTAAACGCTCCGGACTTAAGATGAAAGCTGCAACAACGAATTTCCCGGATCCACGTATCAACGAGTTGATCGAGAGTCAGCGTGAACATGGAAACATGGAAATCCTGCGCCGTGGGACTTCTAGTGCAATCAGAAAATTATTAAGCTGTCTGCGTGAAAAAGAGGTGCTGGTTTTGGCCATAGATCAGGACACAAATGTACTCAGCACATGGGTTCCATTTTTTGGAATTCCGGCAAAAACTCCGGTTGCAGCAGCAGTATTTGCCTTAAAGACTGGTGCGTCCGTTGTGAGTTACAACGTAATTCGGCAGCCTAATGGAACTTTTAGAATGAGATTTGAAACGCTAGGGAATTTTGTCCGGCAACATCCTGAAATGGAACAGGATGTGTATTCAGTTACCAGGAAAATGAATCTGCATCTGGAACAGCGTATTCGCGAAAATCCGCAGCAATGGGCCGGGTTTCACCGCCGCTGGCGACACCGCCCTGTTGAAGAAGAACTAAAGAAAATGAAAGAGTTGGAGCAACACGAAATACAAAGTTCCGCAGGCCGTACAGAAAAACAAAAGCCCACAAATTGAACCTTAAAACCTGAATAAGAGACCCAGAATAATGTCCATCGTTGTTTCAAACAAGCAAAAAGTACACTATGAACTAGCTGGC
>JACNKY010000040.1 GCA_014381795.1 Pseudomonadota bacterium
TTTTGCCAAATAATTAATAAAATTTAAACAAATGTTCTTAACCTGTTTTCAACAGATTAATTCTTGAGTAAAAACAGGTTTATAAAAACAATTTCATCTCATGTATACAAAAATAAGTTTATGTACTGTTGTACACTATTTTTTAACAAGTACAAAAGAGCAGTTAACACACCTTTGAGTAGTTTACCCAAAAGATGTTATTACACTCTGTCCTGCACACAAACTATTAAACAAACAACTGAATATCAGAATCAGCAGCAAACTCCAAAAATGTAGCTGCACCTCCGAGTTCAACACCTTCGATGAAATCTTCTTTGGCAAAACCAAAAACATCCATTGTCATTTGGCAGCCAATCATTCTAACTCCGGATTCTACACAAATTTCGCGTAGTTCCTCAATAGAGGCGACACCTTTGTTTTTGAATGTATCTTTCATCATCGACGTTGCCATAGTTTCAAATCCGGGAACATTTCCCATCAGTACGTTCGGCATCGGCCACTCAATATTCTGAAAACTTTTTGGTCCAAAAGGCATTTTCATCGGCATCGCGGGATTTGCCTGCGGTGCTACTTTGGCCTGAATTTTCTTTTTTAACAGCGTTAGTCCATAGAAAGTAAAAAAAACTGCCACTTCCATTTCCATTGCCACTGCAGTAGAGGCTAAAATAAAAGGTGGATAAGCCCAGTCCAAAGTACCCTGTGAGGCAATCAGCGCCATACGTTTTGGTCGTTCTTCACTCATTTTGTATCCTTTATGACAAGATGATTATTGACTTTCATGCATTAGAAATTATTTCTAAAACATGGTAAATCTGCGTTGATGATAAATTACCATTACGCAGCCTTCTTAACGGCAACCGCCACTTTCAACAGAGCAGTTAATATTAATAAGCCAATCGCCCATATTCCAAGGGTGACTGTTATTTCAATGAAAGTTGGAAAGTATTCAACAACCTCTTCCATTGGTGATGGTACAAAACCTCCAATGATTAATCCGATGCCTTTATCTATCCAGAGAGAGACAACAATCCCGCTGCAGGCAGCAATTAGTAATTTCTGCGAAGGCCTGCGCTGCTGATACAACATAATCAGCACGGATGCGATTCCAACGATCATCGAAAACCACATCCATGGTACCAACTGGTATTTGCCGTCAAGTCCGAAAAATAAATATTGGAGACTGTGTTTGTGTCCCGGAATATTACTGTAAAACGCGGTGAAAAATTCTGCGCCTACAAAAAAGAAATTTGCGATAGCTGCATAAGTCGCAATCGTTGCCAGTTTCCTGATCGCTCTATCTCCTACATCAAAATCCGCGAATTTCCGTAAAATAAAGGAAATTAAAATCAGTAACGATGGCCCAACCGCAAATGCGGAAGCTAAAAACCTCGGAGCCAGTACTGCGGTTAACCAAAGGTGCCTGCCTGGAGTTCCGGCATATAAAAATGCTGTGACTGTGTGAATACTTACTGCCCAGACGATAGAAAGATAAATGATCGGTTTCACCCAGTTTGGAGGTGAAATACCTTTACGCTCTGCTTCTAAAACGGTCCAGCCGCTGACAATGTTAATCAGTAAATAACCGTTCAGTACCTGTACATCCCAAAAAACCATAGATTTTGGATGAGGATACAGCAGCACATAAAAAACCCTGTCTGGATGCCCCATGTCTGCAATGATAAATAACAGACAAATAGTCGCTGCGGAAACAGCTAAAAATTCACCGATAATTACAATTTTTCCGAACTCTTTGTAATCATGAAGATAGTAGGGCAGTACAACCATCACCGCAGATGCGGCTACTCCAACCAAAAAAGTAAACTGCGCGATGTAAACACCCCAGCTAACATCACGGCCCATACCGGTAACTGTCAGTCCGTAAGTCAGTTGCTGAGAATAGGAATAGATGCCTAATAATATTAAAGCCAGTAAGAGAGCGATCCAGCTCCAATAGACTTTATTCCCTGTTAATGCCTTTTCGATCATCTCTGTCTCAGGTTATGTAGAAAACTGAAGGATTAGTCCCCAATTCAGGTTTCCTTTGAATAGTCGGATTATCTTTCAAAATCTGACGAATTTCTGTTTTCTTATCGTACAAATTACCAAAAGTTAAAACTTTTTCCGGACATGCTTCCACACAAGCAGGCTGTTGCCCTCTTGCCAAACGTTCAGAGCAGAAATTACATTTCTCAACAACCCCTCTTTCACGCGTTGGATACTCCGGAGTTATATTTTCAATAGCCGGACGCGGGTCTCTCCAGTTAAAACTCCTTGAGCCGTATGGGCACGCGGCCATACAAAAACGACAGCCGATACAGCGGTGAAAATCCATTTCAACAATTCCGTCTTTGCGCTTGAATGTCGCACCGGTTGGACAGGCCATCACGCATGGAGGATCAGCACAATGGTTGCACAAAGTAAGAAACGGTTTTTGTTTGGTTTCTGCTGAGACAAACTGCTGGCTTTTACTTGGAAATACTTTGGCGTAATCACTTTTCCAGATCCATTTAATTTCGTCTTTAGGGTTATCAAATTCAGGAACATTATGTGTAACATGACAAACGTCTATGCATTTCAAGCACCCGTCTACACA
>JACNKY010000064.1 GCA_014381795.1 Pseudomonadota bacterium
CGACTGCGGCCATTCCTCCGTCCACATACTTGCTGTTTTTTGCAAACTGACCAAAGGTTTCAATCGCACCCACAATACGTGGATCGTTGAACTTTATGTCATTCGTAACCCAACCGTCATAAACAGCAGGTGACTGTGTGCGTAGCAGCAGGTCTTCAACCCAATCAGTTGCAGGCCAACCGGTGGCATCTCCTGAGCCAAGTCCGATACACCATGGTGTTCCGCCATCCTTGACAATTTGATCGCTCAATGCAACTAGTTCTTCCATGGTATTTGGTACAGTATATCCTCCGTCAGCAAAGTTTTCCGGCGAATACCAAACCAGGGATTTAACGTTCACGTTAAAGAAAAAACCGTAAAAGTCTTTCTTACCGCTTTTGTTTTTGTATGTGCCAAGATCAACCCAGGACTGTCCGGCTGCATAATTTTTCTTAACCCAGTTTGCGCTCTTGCTACCAAGAGGAACCAATCCTCCAATGGCGGCCATATTTGCGGCAAGACCAGGTTGCGGAAAGGCAGCAAGATTTGGAGGGCTGCCTGCCTTGATGTCAATCACGATTTGCTGCTCGAAACTGTCCGAACCGGCATACTCAACTTTTGCACCCGTGGTCTTTTCAAAATAGGCTGCGACTGCCTCAAAACTTTCTTCATCCGCGGTCAACCACGGTCCAGAGATCGAAACTGTTTGTCCGCTGAGGTTCGGTCCCTTATACTCACCTGCCGTCGCAGGTAGACTTATCAGCGTTGTGGAAACGACTGCCAGCAACGCGCCTTTCATGCAACTCATGAAATTTTTCATATCCCTACTCCTTTTTCTACGATTAGCATTCCGGCAAGGCAATTTACCATACCGTAATAACGGTTTTAAATACTTTTCCAAAACGTTTTGGAAAAATTTAAATACCCAACACGAATTAAAACTACTCCTCATATTTTTAATTGTCAACAAAAAAATATGTTTTTTTTCATTTATTTTATTATCCTCAAATTCAGAACTTGACATCTATGGCCTAAAGCTGATAGTTAAAAGGCTCAAAACGATTTGGAAATATTGTATTTATTCAAGTATTCGTTCATGATGAATCGGTAAATAGTTCTAAAACGATGTCATTCAAACGAAGCTGGAAAGCTATTTTATGTTAAGTGTTTTAATAATTAAGCTTTCTCCTTGCCGTCGAAATGAGAAGTTAGAGGTTTAAGAGTTTTAGGAAAGCATCATTCATAATTACTGTTATTTGTTGAGATATTTCGTTGAGATCCTATGCCCGTTAATTTACGCCAACTTGCAAAATTACTTGAAATTTCCCCCACTACTGTATCGCGGGCACTCGCAGGATATTCTGACGTAAGTTCAAAAACACAGCAGCGTGTAAAGGAGGCTGCCAAAAAACACAATTACCATCCTAATCCGGTTGCACAAAGACTTCAAAAAGGAAAAACCGAAACGATAGGCATTGCACTTTCTCCCGGTCAAAACTATTTTAAAGATACATTTTTCCTGGATTTGCTGGCGGGAATCAGTGTAAGTCTGAGTAAGATAGGCTACGACTTAACAATCGCTGTTGCACCTGATTCAAGTCAGGAAATTAAATCCCTGCAGAGAATGGTACAGGGAAAGCGTGTGGACGGCGTAATATTAACTATGACCAAAGCACAGGACGAGCGCATTTCATATTTACTGGATGAAAACTTCCCTTTCGTTTTGTACGGCAGAACGGAAGATCCTCGACCGCATGCATTCGTGGACATGGACGGAGAGTTGGCATTTCGAGAGGCCTGCAAATCACTAATCGAGTTGGGTCACAAAAGAATCGCGCTGATTAATGGAGAACCGGAATACATGTTTCCTGTATTTTGTCTTCAAGGCTACCGTAACGGTTTGAAATCCGGAGGGCTTCCTTTTGATCCGGAATTAGTGAAGGAGTGGAAGCATCAGGATATGCAGCTCAGCAGTTTTGAACAAACATTAGCATTGATGAAACTCGAACAGCCGCCAAGCGCGATTCTTTTCCATACAGAAACTGCTACGGGAATTTTACAGGCTTTGCAGCAACTTAATTTAACAGTCGGTAAAGATGTTTCCCTGATTGGTTATGACGATTTGGAAATTGCAAAAACAAATATTCCGCAGTTGACCGTGATGCGTCCACCAGGAAGAAATGCCGGCGAGCATCTGGTAGGACTGCTGATGGAAGCTATTGGTGGACGATCTCCGGAAAAACTGCATCAAATTTGGCAGGCGGAAATGGTACTGAGGCAGTCTACAAGTCAACTATAAAAAACACTCATGAGAAATATATGAAAAATTTTCCGGAAAATTTCGTCTGGGGAGTTTCAACTTCCAGTTATCAAATTGAAGGTTCTGTGGATACAGATGGTCGCGGAAAAACAATATGGGATACATATTGTGAGAATCCACAAAACATCGTTGATCAAAGCAGCGGTGCGGTTGCCTGTGAGCATTATCAGCGCTATCCGGAAGACATTCGTCTGCTGGTCGAACTCGGTGCAAAAGCCTATCGTTTTTCCACTGCATGGTCCCGCGTTCAACCTGAAGGTTTCGGAAAGGTCAATCAAGCCGGAATCGAT
>JACNKY010000007.1 GCA_014381795.1 Pseudomonadota bacterium
TCCATGTTGAACAACAGTCCCCTGAACTTTTGCGCCTGCGATAACAGGGCTACCGAATTTCAGCTCACTCTCTTCTCCACCTATTGCCAACACCTGATCTGTTTCAAATACGTCTCCAGGTTCAGCGCTCATTCTTGCTAAACGAACGGTATCGCCTTGAGCAACGCGGTACTGTTTTCCATCTGTGCGAATAATTGCAAACATCTTCTAATTCTCTGAGTTAATAAGATTGTTTTTAAAATAACTATATATAATTACATTAATATCATCTTCAAATCAAGCTTTTTCAAAATTATTTCCACTTAAAACTAATCAACAGGCTTTTTTATCGTTTTGACAGTCAAGCTGTGTTAAAATAAGCGTTTTTTTAAGAAATTTATTATAGCAGAAATGGAGCAGAATGAGTAAAAAATATTGGGAAACATCTGGAAGTTACATTGACATCCGTTACGAAAAATCAACAGAAGGCATTGCTAAAATAACAATCAACCGTCCTGAAGTAAGAAACGCGTTCCGTCCACTGACAGTACGTGAGATGCGCAATGCGCTTGAAGATGCACGTGAAGACACGCAGATTGGCGTGATTATTTTAACAGGAGAGGGTGAAAAAGCATTTTGTTCAGGTGGTGATCAGCGTGTGCGTGGTGATGCCGGTTACAAAGACAATGAAACAGGGCATTTGCGTCTCAATGTTTTAGATTTTCAACGTGAAATCAGAACATGTCCCAAACCTGTTGTGGCAATGGTAGCAGGATATGCCATCGGCGGAGGACACGTTTTGCACGTCATGTGCGACCTGACAATTGCGGCTGATAATGCGATCTTTGGTCAAACAGGACCTAAAGTAGGTTCCTTCGACGGCGGTTACGGTTCGAGTTATCTCGCCAGAATGGTAGGACAAAAAAAGGCCCGTGAAATCTGGTTCCTCTGTCGCCAGTACAATGCACAACAAGCCTTGGAGATGGGTATGGTCAATACAGTTGTACCTCTGGAGAATCTAGAAGAGGAGACTCTGCAGTGGTCAAGGGAAATGCTTCAGCATTCCCCGATGGCACTACGCTGTTTGAAATCTGCTCTAAACGCGGATTGCGATGGTCAAGCCGGATTACAGGAAATGGCAGGCAACGCGACTATGCTTTATTATATGTCAGAAGAAGGACAGGAAGGCCGCAATGCTTATCTGGAAAAACGCAAACCGGATTTTAAACAATTCACACGCCGTCCATGAATTCTGGAAAAAATTCAAACGTCTGGCTGCTGGCAGTCAGACCAAAAACTCTAGGCGCGGCGCTGGCTCCTATTTTGATCGGTACCGCCATGGCTTTTGCGGAGGGTAAAGGTCACGCCGGAGCAGCACTCGTTGCCCTTTTAGGCGCACTGCTGATTCAGATCGGTACTAATTTTTCCAACGATTATTTTGATTTCATCAAGGGTGCCGACACAGAGGAACGTCTCGGTCCAATGCGGGCAACACAAGCCGGATTAGTCACTCCGCAAGCTATGTTGAGAAATTTCGTCTTCGTCTTCGGACTAGCGGTTTTGGTAGGGATTTACCTTGTTTACCGCGGCGGTTGGCCGATTGTGATTATCGGGATACTTTCAATTGCTTCCGGAATTCTTTACACCGGCGGTCCAATGCCTCTCGGTTATCTGGGACTGGGTGATTTGTTTGTGTTGATATTTTTTGGTCCTGTTGCAGTTGGCGGTACTTATTATGTACAGTCATTGGAAATTTCGGCAGTAGTCATTCTCGCCGGTTTTGGTCCCGGATTGTTAGCTACCGCCCTGCTCGCAGTCAATAATTTACGTGACGAACCAACTGACAAAAAAGTTGGAAAAAGAACATTAGCGGTACGTTTTGGTCCAGGCTTTGCCCGGGTGGAGTATCTAACAACTTTTGCATTGGCGTTGATTACACCCTTCGTGTTGGCTTTCATAACTGGTGCGCACTGGTTTGCATGCCTTTCGGTTTTAATCATCATTCCGGGTCGCTCCGCAATTCGTCAAATCATCTCCGGAGTACAAGGCATTGAGTTGAATGAGACTTTAGCAGTGACCGGAAAACTGATCATTATTTACAGTGTCCTTTTTTCGCTTGGTTGGTGGATCGGATAAAAATGACCTCTTACCGCTGGGAACTTTTCCGCTATACTCTTCAGCTAAAAGAACCCCTGCGGATGCTCGGACAAGTATTAAACGAACGCGGAGGCCTCATTCTACGTTTTTCCGAAATATACCGCGGAAGTTCCCCAGTAGATATTTTTGGTGAAGGTGAAATTACTCCTCTGCCTGGACTGCATTTGGAATCTCTCTCACAGGCAGAAAGCCAAATCCGCGAATATCTTTCCGCTAATTTAAAACCAACACCTCATTCTGAGACTCTTTTTCCATCGGTTCGCTTTGGTTTAGATATGGCACTCAGAACTTTGGTTCAAAGTCAGCAAGAAGCATTAGGGCGGAATTACCTGTCTGTGGAAAACGGGAACTTTATAAAGCAAATCCCTGTTAACGGCCTGACATCCGCTACCGGCAAAAAGCTCGAACTTGAATGTGAACAACTCCAAAATGCCGGTTTTAAAACCATTAA
>JACNKY010000006.1 GCA_014381795.1 Pseudomonadota bacterium
CTTCTACACCATGTTTAGCAAGTTTCCTGCGTAAATTTTTTACATGTGTGTCGATGGTACGGTCATAACCCATAAAATCGTAGCCTTGCACTTTGTTCAATAATTCTTCGCGCGTAAATACACGTTCCGGTCGTGACATCAGGACTTTCAACAAACCAAACTCAACAGGTGTAAAATCTACTTCTTTGCCCCTGACCCAAATTTGATGAGTTTCCTCGTCCAGTTTCAAGATACCTGCATTGAGCATATTTGCCGGAACCGCAGGCTGTGCGGCACGACGCAAAACTGCCTTTACTCTGGCTACTACTTCACGTGGACTGAAAGGTTTACTGATGTAATCATCAGCGCCTAACTCCAGTCCCAGCAAGCGGTCGATTTCTTCTGTTTGTGCAGTCACCATAATGATCGGTACTTGGGAAAATTGCCTCAACCCTCTGCAGACTTCAATTCCATGCATTCCCGGTAGCATCAGATCCAATAAGATCATCTCAACTTCATTTTTTTTAACCCATGGTATCACTTCATCTCCACGTAAAAGGATGTGGGTTTCATAACCAGTTTGTCTGAGATAATCCCTCAACAGTTCAGCAATTTTTATTTCATCTTCAACAATAAGTATTTTAGTCATGTTTTTATTCATTGTTTTTCATGATCTACTGTAGTTTCTATGTTAATCACCATACGCAAACCATGAGGTTCAACCGATTCCGCATGAATGCTGCCTCCGTGAGCTTCAATCAAATTTTTACAAATCGCGAGTCCAAGTCCACTTCCACCTGTTTCACGATTCCTGGAAAAGTCTGTCCGGTAAAAACGATCAAACAGATTGTTCAACGCATCTTTAGGCACACCCTGACCTGAGTCTTCCAAAATCAGCGTTAAACTATCCGCCGTAATTTTGCTGCGTGCTGTCAAAGTTGAAGGAGAGTTAACATAACGTACCACATTTTCCAGCAAGTTCAGGAAGACCTGCCTGAGTCGATCAGGATCAACCATCGCAGTTTTTCCTGATTGCTGGGGGAGTTGATTTTGAATAGTGATTCCACGTTCCGCCAGACGATCCGCATATTGTTCCAGAGCTTGTTGAAGAAGTTTGACTGGATCCAGCTCCACTTTACACAAATTTAACTGGCCTGCTTCGGCACGGCTGAGTAATTTTAGATCATCCACAATACGTGCTAAATGCAGTACTTCTGCATGAAGTGATTCAAAACGTTCCGGATTTGGTTCTCGAATACCGTCCTGCATTGCTTCGATTTCTCCACGCAGCACTGACAGTGGAGTTCCCAGTTCATGTGATATATCCGAAATCCATTGTTGACGTTGTTGTTCAAATGAATCCAGAGTTTCGGCCATTTCGTTAAAATCCGCAGCAAGTTGACCAAACTCATCAGACGAGTTGATTGTTACACGAGTATCAAAGCGCCGTTCTGCGATTGCAAGAGTACCTTCCGTTAATTTTCGTACTGGACGCAGCAGATAACGTGAAAGTAAAAAAGCAATCAATGCCGCGGTGAGAACGGCAGCAACAGCTAGAATTTTTAACATCCGCTGCTGTTGTTTCAAAAAGTGTGCATGTCGTGACTGCTCCATTGCCCCCTCAGTCACCATACCCAGCCAGCCGACGACTTGACCCTGATGGTGTAGCGCTTTAAATAAATCAGGTTTACGCTTCAACTTCGGACCCCAAAGCGGTTTTTGCTCTGCGTCCATTAAAATCAACATTTCACGCGTGCCACCGTTATTTGCAGAATTAGGCCTGGAATAACGAATTTGCGGTTCACCATTTCGTCTACGGTGTGGAAGCCGACGACGCATCATTTGGTGTTCCTGCATTAAACCTTTTCCCAAAAAAATCCATTCGGGAGAAATCATCATGTCAGGACCTGGAAAGCCAAGTTGTAAAAATTCATAGGACCTCGAAGGAGTCCGAAAACCCAAGCCCCTGAGCCAGCGTTGAGGTGATTGACCTTTGAGTTTCCAGCTTTTGGACTCAGCATATTCTGCTTCCAAAACAAAGGCAACAGCCTCAAAACGTTCACGGTCAAATTCACGCACATATTCTTCAAAGTTTCTGGAAACACTGAAATGTATTGCACCAGCCATTACGCCAACAATAACTGCCGCGTTCAAAAGCAACACCCCAAATAGTTTCCAACTCAAACCAATTTTCATCATCGCACGGTAATAATTTCCATTTAACTAAATAGCTGTCAACGGACTCATAATTAATATTTAAAACTTTTTACTAAACAATTAACTTTGCTCAAAATTTAAAGTGCTACTGTTAGCCTAACATGAAAATGTGAACAAAATTTGAAGGAAAGCAAAAAACTTGCGAATATCTCAATTATTACTCATGCTATGTTTTTATTTTTCACTCACAAATATAATAACAATGCGACATTATTTTGCATACGGCTCTAACATGAGCGCACGGCGTATCCGCCACCGCTTAGGTTGGGCGCCTTCACGCATCGCTGTGACTCTTCAGGATTACCTGCTTTCTTTCAACAAACAATCTAGTGACGGTGGTAAAGCCAACATTAAAGTTTCTCCCGGAGATGTGGTTGAAGGTATTTTA
>JACNKY010000014.1 GCA_014381795.1 Pseudomonadota bacterium
TGATATCAGCTTTGTTTTCAACCTCTATACACTTGGAGAGTCATTCTTCAAGGAAACACTGGGGTTGACTGATGAGCAGCTTGGAAATTTTGAATTCAGTATCCTCAAGCATCTCGGATTCACCAGAAAGGAAATAGAAGCGGCAAATGATTATATTTGCGGAACTATGACCAGTGAAAACGCTCCACATCTCAAACAGGAACATTACAGTGTTTTCGACTGTGCAAACAAGTGCGGACGCACTGGTAAACGCTTTATTGCATCTGATGCGCATATCCGGATGATGTCTGTTGCTCAGCCTTTCATTTCCGGTTCGATATCTAAAACTATCAACATGCCGGGTGATGCTAATGTGACTGATATTAAGCAGGCATTTTCCACTTCCTGGCACAACGGTTTAAAATGCAACGCACTTTACAGGGATGGTTCCAAACTCAGTCAACCGCTCAACGTGAGTGTAGAAGAAGATTTGTGGGACGAAGACGAGGCAGAGGAAAGTATCGCGGCTCAACAACCAGCGCCAATCAGGATTGCGGAAAAAATTATTCACCGCTACATCGCCAAACGCAGAAAATTACCTCATCGCCGTAACGGCTACACCCAAAAAGCGGTGATCGGAGGACACAAGCTCTACCTACGTACCGGTGAGTATGATGATGGTACTATAGGTGAAATTTTTCTCGATATGCACAAAGAAGGAGCGGCATTCAGAAGTTTGATGAATAGCTTTGCGATTGCCATTTCACTCGGATTGCAGCATGGTGTGCCGTTGGAAGAATTTGTGGAAGCCTTTATTTTCACCCGTTTTGAACCAAACGGAATGGTTTCCGGAAATGATAATATCAAAATGAGCACATCCATCATTGATTACGTTTTCCGTGAACTGGCAATTTCATATCTGGGTCGTAACGATTTGTCACATGTCAATTCAGATGAACTGCAGGCAAGTGCTGTGCATACGCAGAATGAGACTGAACCTGAGTTCGACAATGAACAGTTAGTCTCTGAAAGAACTCTCAGTACTGAAGAAAGCCAGGCCTTTCTGGAAGAGGAGGACAATGATTTTAAAGGAGTTGATTTTTCGCTCTTGAAAAATTCAGAACCGGAAGCAAAACAGGCACATGCGGATTTTTCAGGCAATGCGAATTTTACCGAAGAGGCTTCCGGAGAAAGTTGGGAAGCGCAGAAACGTTCCACATCCAGCCTTGTTCAGGAAGCACGGATGAAAGGCTATGAAGGTGAATCATGCCACACCTGTCAACAGTTCACTATGGTACGTAATGGTTCTTGTCTTAAGTGTGCCTCCTGCGGTGCAACCAGCGGTTGTTCCTGAGCAAGATACAGGCGTTTTGAGTTTGTTTTACTTTAGCCATGCAGCCTGAGGCTGTTAGAAATAATATGTGAGGCACAGTCTTCCGGGAAATAAGTCTATCGTTTCCCGGAAGACTGTTGCCTTTAAGACATTTGCTGCTGTAAACTTTGTTCGGCAGGTTGAAATGTAAAAGCCTGTCTTCAAAGCTTTAAATTCATGTCTCACCTCCCAGGATCTCCTCCCTCTCCTCTTAAGACTACTTCACAACGTGGAATTGCCTTGTTGATTACCCTGGTTATTTTGGCTTTGCTTGCGGTCTTCATGACCGAGTTTGCATTTGAAACAAAACTTGAAACTCGGGGAATTCAAAATTACCAGGCATCCTTCAAAGCTAGAAATGCCGTTAAATCCATGTTTAAGGCAGTTTTAGAAGGTTTGGAAGGACAGGAGGAGGTAAAGTTTTTCAGAGTATATTTAAAGGATTTATTAAGACTGGGAAATATGAGCAATGAAATATCTTTTTTAAATCCACCTCAACCTGTTCGCTTGCCTGCAGGAATCATTGCAGATTTTCCGGAAGTCTCTTTTTATACACCGGTCATCCGACCAATTGATCATCTTTACAATTTGAATCGAATTGAGAAAAATAATCCAGAGACTCTGCAAGATTTGGAGTTGCGTTATCAGTTTGTAAATATTCTGAACAATATTACAACTGAGAATGGACAAGTATCAGGGAATAATGATGCTTTTAAAAAAAATTATGCGGCCTTGTTCGATTGGATAGATGAAGACCAAAATCCCTACCCAATGATCGGTGTTGAACTCTATCAAGCTTTGGTAACAGAAATTGAACTCAAAAACGCAAAATTGGATCGACTTAGCGAAATACTACTGATTGATGGCATTATAAAAAGCGGAATTCCTTTTGACAAACGAAATCCGGAACAGGGAAGTTGGAAAAAATATTTCACCGTATATCCTGTAGGATTACAAAAAGGAAGTGATTTAAAGGTTAAACCTTATATTAATGTGAATTTAGCTACTGAAAGAGAAATTAAAGAATTTTTATTACAATTTGTAAACGACTCCAATCTAAATGATGCCAGCCAAGAGTTTATAGCTGGTGCAAATGATATAGCATTAGTTTTTTCCAAATCAGTAAGTGGAGCTCAACTGAGTTACTATAACACCGATTTAGAAATTCAACAGGCTATGAATAACAGGCCGGAAACATTGTCGTTGAGACCTATGGCCCATAAATTTTTC
>JACNKY010000063.1 GCA_014381795.1 Pseudomonadota bacterium
AGCGGATATAAATCTCCTGATGAAGCACCGATAACTCGAACTTCTTCCGCGTTAATTTCAAACGTCTGGCCTTTGGCAGGAGATTCAACCACCTTGCCGATGATACTGACTGACGTACCGGTGGTCAGTCTGGAAATCTCTTCATAGTTTACCAGTAATTCATCCGCCACAGCTTGAATTCCGTTTTGATTCGAACCATCATAAAGCTGAATAAAGGAAATACCTTTTGAACCCCTGCGGGTTCGTACCCATCCATTGAGAGTCACCTGCTGATTAAGTAGTTTTACATCGATTGATGAAATGCGGAGGCGTGATGTCATTTTCTGTGATAGAACTGTGTGGTGTCCGGAAGAAATTTGAGTTCTGCACTAGCAGGGAGACTTTGTCTTTTCTTATTGACCTCGTAATTGTTTAGCCACTTCAATTTCAGAATTTTCAACGAGTTCAGAAAGTTCATCCACTGTAATCACCATACTTTTACGGTCAGGCATTATCGCATAAAGATATTTCATAAATTCAGGTACCATTGCCAAATATTTTTGGTTACGTTCTAATTTTATCTGGCGTACTAAAAATTGTTCAAGCTGTTCCTGCGACATGCTCCGCATTACATTTATGAATGCAGTCGCACATTCCTCTAATTCTTTACTAATATCAACAGGATAAAAATACTGAAATTGCGATCTTGAAGCTGCTATACGTACAAAAACCAGCATAACCAGACAAACTACTATTCCGTCTATCCAGTGAACTCCCCAAACTCCCATGAAGCCAAGTAAAAAATAGACAGCACCTGTGATTGAGCCAAGCAACTGAAGCGTCATCCTTATTTTTTCAACAGCAAGATACTTGAAATTAAATCTTTTTTCCTGAACAAAGAAGGCGATTCCATCTGTAAATTGTGGAGAAACCATGACAATTTCTTCAGCGGAAGCAAGTTGGTTCTCCAACTCCATTTCCAGTTTTTTTCTTTTTTCAAGCGCACGTTCATTGATAACTTCCTGCATTACATTACGACGTGTCCCACGCAGTTTTTCGCATAAAATTTCAATATGCTCATTCGGATTTTCTTCTTCTCCTGTCATCGGATCTGCTTTAAACGTCGCCCGATCAGCAAGATAATCGATCATTTCGTCATACAATTTTTTCATGTCGGTCGGGATCGTGCTACTGCCTGTTTCTTCTTCTTCAGCCTGAGAACTTGCCTCCAGTGCCATTTCACTGTGCACCAAAATAGAGAATATTTCTGAGGCTCCTGCTTCGCTGGCAGGATTTAGTTCAATCATGCGGATGAATGTGTTTGAAATAATTGAAGTATAAGAGGAGTATCTTTTTTCCTTATAATCAATATCAGGTTTTTGCAGACTGTAATAACCATCAAGGATTGCCACAATCATCATACGCAGGAAAGTGTCATAATCCTGATTATTAACACTCTGAGTAACGAGTCCGTTCCAACTCAATGCGGCGAATTTATTTCCGGTTGCACCTGAATCAAGCCATAACTCGGTAGCATCAACAAAATAGGAAACTTTCCCAGGGGTACCGGCATTTTGCCAGAGATAGGAAGAAGCATCAACAGCAGCGGCCTCCGGATCCATTTGCTTCTGAAAGAGCACCATCACGTCTCTGGCGATCTGTCCGGCAAGTTCCTCTGAAACCTCCTCTCCCGCTGTTTCCTGTGTTTCTGCTGCCATAATCAGTTTACTCGCTATTAATTCTTAGGCTTGTTCTGCTCTACGCCAGTCTCTACGCTGAAGAATTTCTTCTTTCAGGAGCGGCATAAATGCATCAAAGGCTAATGTTTGACGCTCTTTACTTCCGTAACGCTGCCAGGTTACAGTTTTGTCAGCCTGCTCGTTTTCTCCCACAATCAACAGATTCGGGATTTTTGTAATTGCAGAAGATCTAATTTTTTTACTGAATGAATCATTCGAATCATCAATTTCAGTTCTCACAAATGAGCCGAACAAACTTTCATTCAAACTGTTTGCGTATTCATTGAATGCGGACGCTACTGGAATTACACGCACCTGCACTGGAGCCAGCCACGTTGGGAAAGCCCCTCCGTAATGCTCAATCAAGAAAGCGACAAACCGTTCATGCGTTCCCAGGGGAGCCCGATGAATTATGATCGGTGTGTGTTCTTCATTGTCACTTCCAATATAAGTCAAATCGAAACGCTTACCTATCACTAAGTCAAGTTGATTAGTCGATGCTGTTTCTTCCCGTCCAACCACATTTGTAACTTGAAAATCTATTTTCGGTCCATAAAAAGCCGCTTCCCCACGGACTTCCTGATAAGGAATACCCACTTCATCCATAGCTTCTCTTACCAGCTTTTCCGCTTTTTGCCAGAGTTCCGGTTCATCTACAAACTTTCCAGTTTTTTCTTCTGCAAGAGAAAAACGTATCCAGAAATCACTTAAACCAAAGAGTTTATAGTATTCCGTGTGAAGATTCATAACCTTGATAAACTCTTCTTTTGCCTGTTCAGGTGTGCAGTAAATATGGGCATCATTCATGGTCATACAGCGCACCCTCAGCAATCCAGCCAGTTCTCCGGACTGCTCATAGC
>JACNKY010000005.1 GCA_014381795.1 Pseudomonadota bacterium
AGTCTGAGATTGCTGTTTTAAAAAGTGCGGAAAAGTGGGTGAAAACTCCAGGACTGGTGGATTTACAAGTTAATGGTTTCGGAGGAGTGGATTTTAATACACCCGGTATTACCCAAGATTCTCTTGAACACTCACTTGAGGCAATGCTGGCTTCTGGAGTTACAACTTGTTTGCCAACAATCATCACTGCATCCGAAACTCATCTGCAAAGCTGTCTTGCTGATCTGGAAACTGCCAGATACTCCTCATCCTTGGCAAAAACGATGATCGCGGGTTATCATCTCGAAGGCCCTTTCCTTTCAAGACTCCCCGGTTTTTCTGGTTGTCATCCTGTTCAGGAAATGGGTGCGGTGAATCCGGAAATGTTTTCACGTTTACAGGATGCAGCAGGTGGAAATATCCGTTTGCTAACGCTCGCCCCGGAAGTAGAAGGTGCTTTAGCATTTATTGATAAATTAGTTCTTGATGGAATCATTGTGGCTTTAGGTCATACTGCCGCGGGTGTTGATAAAATTCGGGAGGCGGTCAAAGCCGGAGCGTCACTCTCAACACATCTTGGCAACGGCACAAGCTCAGAACTGCGAAAAAACGATAATCCAATCATAGCTCAACTTGGTGAAGATCAGCTAAACGCCAGTTTTATCGCAGACGGTTACCACCTTTCGCCGGAAATATTGAAAGTCTATTTAAGGGCAAAATGTAGTGAACGTGTTATACTGATCACGGATGCCACAGCAGGAGCATCGGCAGCTCCCGGGCGTTACCGGTTGGGTGCGCTGGAATTAGTACTTGGGTCTGATCCTGTAATTTACGATCAGCAAACTTCACGTCCCGTTGGCTCTGCGGTAACGTTGGATCAATGTGTGAGGAACGTTATGCGCTGGTACGGAATTTCCCTGGAAGTAGCGATCAACTGGGCTGCTGTGAATCCGCAAAAAATACTTTCCACGTCACAAGCCGCTAAATTTTTAGCAGAAAGTGAGCGGCATGTATGGTGGGAAGAAGAAAAAGACGGATGGATAGTCAAAGCCGTTCAGAGCGGAAAATACTTCTATACAGCTTAAGTTTTGTATATTTTAAAGATTTGCCGCTAATTCAGCCCCATCTTTGATTGCGGTTTTCGCGTCAAGTCCGAGCGACGCTTTAGCTCCGCCAATCACATGTACTTCCATACCTGCCTCACGGAGTGAAGCTTCCAAGTCAAGTCTCGGCTCCTGTCCTGCAGCAACAATCACGTTATCCACATCCATTACTATTTCCTGAGCTTCTTCACCATTCTTCAAGGCAACTTTGACGTGCAGTCCGGCATCATCAATTTTAAGATAAGTTGCTCCTGTAAGGAGTTTTACACCATGAGATTTTAAAGTTTGGATGTGTGCCCAACCTGTTGTTTTTCCGAGACGTTTACCAATTTTATCGGTGGATCTCTGAAGAACAGTGACCTCCCTTTTTTTCGATTTACGCAGAGCCAATGCTTTTTCAGAGTCCAAAATACCGTAACCCTGTAAATATTCCGGAACATCTCCTGAAAAAGGAGTTTGAGCAGTCAAATAATGCGCAACATCAATACCAATTCCCCCTGCTCCAATCACGGCAACTTTCTGGCCCACCAGACACTCCTCGTCTAATACATCCAAATAACTCAACACTTTAGCATGATCTCTGCCTTCCAGTTCCAGTGCACGAGGTCGTACCCCGGTCGCCAACACAACTAAGTCATAATTTCCTGAAATTAAAGTCTCATGATCTACGGCTTGTCCCAATTTCAGTTCTACTCCATATTTTGCCAGCATTACACGGTTGTAGCGCAGGACTTCATTAAATTCTTGTTTACCGGGAATCTTCACAGCATAGTTAATTTGTCCACCTAGTACTGAGCGTTGATCAAACAAAGTACCCCGATGGCCCCTCATTGCAGAAATGTAGGCTGCAGTCATTCCGGCAGGTCCTGCTCCAACAACTGCAATCGATTTTGTATTGGCTGCTGTTTTGTAATTTAATTCTGTCTCACGTCCCGCGCGGGGATTTACCAAACAAGTTGCAGTTTTCATTTGAAACAGATGATCCAGACAAGCCTGATTGCAGGCTATACAAGTATTGATTTCTTCAGTACGTCCCTCTGCCGTTTTGTTAACAAAATTTTCATCCGCCAATAATGGACGGGCCATAGAGACCATATCAGCAATTCCGTCCCTTAATAGATTTTCTGCAACATTTGGATCGTTGATACGGTTGGAAGTCACGATTGGAATATTGAGGTGAGGCCGCAATTTACCCGTAACCCAGGCAAATGCAGCACGTGGAACCATCATACCGATCGTTGGAATACGTGCTTCATGCCAGCCTATACCTGTATTTATGAGAGACGCACCGGCCTTTTCTACACGTTGTCCGAGTTCAACAACTTCTTCAAAACTGCTACCGTCTTCTACTAAATCAAGACAGGAAAGACGGAAAATAATTAAGAAATTTTCGCCAGATTCCTCCCGTACACGTTCCACAATACGTAAAGCAAATCGGATACGGTTTTCAAAAGAACCTCCCCAGTCATCGCTGCGTTTGTTGGTACATT
>JACNKY010000256.1 GCA_014381795.1 Pseudomonadota bacterium
CAGCAAACGTCTCCGGATGAAGTCCAAAAATTGCAAACCGAAAAAGGCGAATTGAATGATCAACTCTCAAAAAATCTCCGACAGTGGGAGACGTCTTCGCAAAATTTGGAAAGTTTAGAAGAACGTTTCAGCGCTTAATTTTCCTGCAAAGCGCAGGGCATGTTTTAAATCATGTTCTTTTTTTTAAACATGCATTGAGAGAGCTTTACTCTGGACATTAAGTATGTTTAAGATGCAGTAGCATTTTTTCAAGCAAGTGTTTTTTTGATTATTGGCAGAAATGCCGCGAAATGATGTACAATAGACCATTATTAATTACTAAAGAGGTCCAAATGCGAAATATAAAGTCTTTTTTAAAGTCCGTAATCACAGGACTATTGGTTGTTGTTTTGCTGATGGTGACTTTTAGCAACACTACCTTTGCTCAAACAGCAGCGGAAAAAGCGGAAGAGTCATGGAATTTGCGTCAGACGGAAATTGAGCAGCTTTATCAGGAAGGCAATCTCAATGGTGCTTTGGATTCTGCACAACAAGCAGTAAGTCTCGCGGAAACCGCTTTTGGCTCAGGTTCCTTAAAAGCTATTTCAAGTTTAATGCTGCTGGCGCAAATTCATACAGAACTGGACCAGCTGGAAGAGGCGAACCAGATTTACCAACTGACACTTGAAACCAGCGTTGCCTCTTTTGGAGAAACTGCAACCGAGACATTGTCGGTACTTGATAATTACGGAGAATTTCTCAATTCGATTGATCCTGAAATGGCGGAACCGGTGTTACAGGAAGCCCTCCGGCTTTCTCCGGCAGAAGATCCGCAACGTGCCTTCAGGATGAAAGCAGCAGCCCTGAATTTACAGGAGTTGGGACGTATCGCGGAAGCAGAGGATATGCTCAGTCAGGCACTGAAAGCATTTAAAACTATTTTGGGAGAAAAAGATGCTGACACGCTTGCTGCAATGGTCAAGTTAGCGCAGTTGTATCTTGCTCAAGGAAAGTTAAAAGAAGCTCAGACATTATTTGAAACAGCACTGCCTTTGATGCGTGAAGTTCTCGAAGAAACAAATTTTTTAATTTTAGAGAGCAAGGAAAATCTTGCAGAAGTCTATCGTCAGCAGGGTAAATATTCACAGGCTGAAACCTTATTTTTACAAAGTCTTCAGGGAGCAGTTGCAGAATACGGAGAAGAAGATCCGTTGGTTGTGCAGATCAAAAGTCATTTGGCTCAGCTTTATGAAGATACAGGCAAGCTTAAAAAAGCTTTATCGTTTCATCAGCAGGTTTACGAAATTGATCTGGTTTTACTTGGAGAAGAACATCCAAACACTGCGGGTGACCTGAATAATCTGGCCAGCGTCCGCCGTCGACTCGGTGATTACCAAAAAGCTGAAAAACTGTTCCGGAAATCCCTGAGCGTGATGGTAAAAGCACTGGGTGAAGAATCCCCACAGTCCGTTTCTGTGATGAATAACCTGGCCTTATTACTTGAAAATCAAGGTCTGTATGATGAAGCAGAACCACTTTTCAAAAAAGCATTTGCCATCTCAGGAAAAATTCAGGGTGAGCGTCATCCCACCACACTTGCTTTGCTTAACAACCTGGCTTTCCTGTATGAATCTCAAGGAGACTTTGAACGTTCGGAAATGAATTATAAAAAAGTAATTCAATTCAATACAAAGGTTTTTGGGGAAACACACACCAACACACTGTCCAATCAAAACAACTTAGCATACCTTTTCCTGCGTGATAAACGTTTTGAGGAGGCACGACCAATTTTTACAAAAGTTCACAGGATGTGGAGCGAACAGCTGGGTGCTGATCATCAAAACACCTTGAAAGCCTTAAACAATCTTGGCCGTGTACAAAAGTCACTTGGAAATCTGGCTGAAGCAGAAAAGCATATCTCTGCTGCATTAGCAGGCAGGACAAAAGTTTTTGGCAAACGTCATGCGGACACTCTACGCAGTATGAATGACATCGGTGAGCTGTATGTTGTTCAGGGCAAAAAAGACGAAGCGCTTAAAATGTTCAGGGAAACTCTTAAACTCGAAGAAGAAGTCCTGGGTGAGAATCATCCTTATACTTTTGAAACACTGAACAACCTCGCAGATCTGCTCAAAACAATGGGTAAGACCGAAGATGCTTATGATGTTTTTAAAACAGGATTTGCACGGCGTAACGCCTTTTTCGATCGTGTGCTCTGGGTTGCAGGAGACAATACACGACAGTCTTATATAAGTCTGCACAGACCTGAGCAGCATGCTCTTATTCGGATGCTCTTGAGTATGAATGATGAACGTACCGCAAGGGATCTTTTTGAAGTAAGTCTACGGCGCAAGGGTTTGCTGCTAAAAATTACCAGTGAAACTCAACAGGTAGTGATGCTTTCAGGCGCACCGGAACTACAGGCAATAACCGAAGAATTGACTCAGACCCGGAAAAAACTGGCGGGCCTCACACTGGCCGGACCAACTGAAGCAAACAGAGCGCAGTTTCCACAAATAGTTTTTGAATTGGAGGAAAAGGTCAATATGCTCCAACTCAAACTTGGAGAACAAAGCCAGCGTTTTCGTCAA
>JACNKY010000066.1 GCA_014381795.1 Pseudomonadota bacterium
GGTTCAGGTGTTCCAAAAGTCGGTGCTCCGGACTGCATGGACATTGAACTTGAAAAAGTTCCAAATATCACCGGCGCCCCCGGACGTACCAACTGCGCAAAGGCCATTCCGGAAAGTGCTTCTCCATAAAGCTGAGACGCAGTACCAGCGACTGTGACTGGAGACATTGCTCCTGCAATACAGAACGGTGAAACTATACACGCCTGATTGTTGCGGGCATATATTTTTAGTGCACCAATCATGGTGGCATCCCAGACCAAGGGTGAATTAGCGTTTATCAAACTGGTGATTACAGTATTGTCCCGCACAAATTCTTCCCCAAACAAAACCTTGGCCATATCAACTGTATCTTGTGCACGTTCCGGAGCAGTGACTGAACCCATGAATGGTTTGTCGCTGTAACGCATGTGCGTATAGACCATGTCTAAATGACGTTTGTTAACGGGCAAATCAACCGGTTCGCAAATCGTTCCTCCGGAATGATGCAGAAAAGGGGTCGAATAAGCTAGCTTGACGAAATTTCGGAAATCCTCAATTGTGGCGTAACGACGACCTTTTCCCAAATCACGTACAAAAGGCGAACCGTATGCAGGCACCAAAACCATATTCTTACCGCCAATCCGCACACTTTTTTGTGGGTTACGGGCGTGTTGGGTAAATTCCCTGGGTGCGTTATCCTGAATGAGTTTTTTGCAAAGCCCTTTTGGAATCCTCACGCGTTCCCCGTTTATGTCTGCTCCTGCATCTTTCCAAATTTGCAGTGCTTCTAAATCTCCTCTGAACTCTACACCAACTTCCTGCAGAATAGTTTCTGCATTTGCTTCAATCAAGGCCAAACCTTCTTCGTCGAGGATTTCGTAAACCGGCACATTTCGTGTAATGTAGGCTGGTCCTTGAGCGACAGGAACACTTTGTGCGGCCTTTCTGGCGGCACGTCCACCTCCACGTTTTCTTCCTTGATCAGTCATGTTTGTTTTTATGCTGTTGGTACTTGCTGTACTTTTAAGAATGCTAGTACTGATGTCACACTATTATTGAGTGATAATTTTAATACTGTGCACATCTGCATACTGAATGCCAAAGTATAATATATTGATAATACATGATAAAAAATTGACATCTCTAAAAATAAGAACTAATAATTCCGCTTTTAAGACTAGTTTTGGGTTGAAAATTAAAAAGTAAAAGCTGTGATGCTATGCTCATACAGTAATTAATTAATTATTTTAATAAAATTAGTACTTTATGAATGTGTAGTTCTGTCTTATGACGAAGCTTAAGTAAAGGACAAAATACGGAACTCTGAGTTCCGAATTAAAAAATATAAGAATTTGCAGTTCCTATTTCTCTCGAACTGCACAACGAGAAGTCAAAACGCCTTTATCCTGTTGCAGCAATGGCAATAAATTTCTAATTATAAGAGCTTTGATTCCACCTTGTGCTTGAGAAAGATGATTGCTAAGATTCCAGTCAGCATATCAGCAAAATAAAAACGCAAATATTTATTTGTGAGGCTTAGAAAACTAATGAACCACATAACGGACTATGAACACAGACGAAATTAGCGCAAATCAAATTATTGAGTTAGCACACAAGACCGATTCAGGACTCGGAGAGCGGGCAAATCTAGGTATAATAGTGCTTAGCTCGGATCAAACACTGGAGTATGAATTTCGCACTCTTTTGAACTTTGAAGGTGTTACGCTTTATCATTCGCGTATCCCAAATGAGATGGAGATAACGAAGTCATCATTGGCAAAAATGGAAGCGGACTTGCCGGTTGCTGCGGCTTTATTGCCGGAGTCTTTTAACTTTAGTGCGATTGGTTACGGCTGTACCTCTGGTGCAACAATTATTGGAGAAGATCGCGTTGAAAAAGCAATTCAGCGTATACACCCTGAAACTCCGTGTTCAAATCCTCTGACTGCCTGCAAAGCTGCTTTGCGTGCTCTGGGACTCAAGAGGATCGCGCTGTTGACACCTTATGATCCTGCTATTACCATGGAAATGCGGGACAATCTCCTAAAGTCCGGCTTTGAAATTCCCGTAACCGGATCATTTTTTGAAACCGACGATTTTATTGTCGGTAGAATTTCCTCTGATTCAATTCTTAGCTCTATTGAAAAAATTGGTGCGAGTGCGGAATGTGACGGTGTTTTTGTTTCTTGTACAAATTTGAGAGTAGCGTCAATCATTGAAGAAGCGGAAGCACGTTTAGGCAAACCGGTGACGTCCAGTAACCATGCGCTGGCCTGGCATTTACTGCGCCTGTCCGGAATTAAGGATTCCCCTGAAAACTTCGGCAGCCTCTTTCAAAAACAGTTAAGTGTTAAGTTTTGAATAATTAACTCTGCAAAACAAAGTTCAAAAATGTCAAAAACTCATTACGATACAATCATCATCGGTGGAGGCTCAGCAGGTTGCGCTCTGGCCAACCGTTTGAGTGCTGATCCTTCCCACAAAGTACTGGTTCTGGAAGCCGGACGACCGGATTATATCTGGGACATTTTTATCCACATGCCAGCCGGTTTAACATTTCCAATCGGTAACAAATACTATG
>JACNKY010000004.1 GCA_014381795.1 Pseudomonadota bacterium
TTACACGTTGTGATAGTAGCGATACTGTTCATAATTCGGTTGCCTCAACCAACTGTGGAAGAGCAAACCGGTGAAAGCCGACCCTGGAGAGAAATTTTCAGTCAACCGAAATTCATTGTTGCTGTGCTGACTTCAATGATCGGTTATGGTGTAATGGCGATGATCATGACCGCGACTCCTCTTGCTATGACTTTAGGTAGTGGACATCATTTCAGCGACGCAGCATTTGTTATTCAGTGGCATGTGGTAGGCATGTTTGCGCCGTCTTTTTTTACAGGTTCACTCATTCATCGCTTTGGAGCAGTGCCGATAATTATTAGCGGTATTCTACTTAATCTGCTTTGCATAGGCATCAACTTTGCGGGAACTGATGTGCTCAATTATTGGGTTGCCTTGATCCTGCTGGGAATGGGCTGGAATTTCATGTTTGTAGCAGGAACCACGATGGTCACAGAAACCTATCGTCCCGCGGAAAAGGCCATAGTACAGGGAGTAAATGATTTCTTTGTGTTTGGTACAGCCGCAATTTCTTCGTTGCTCGCAGGAGTAGTGCAAACCACCTGGGGCTGGGAGGCAGTTAACTTGAGTTCTATCCCTTTACTGGGGATAGTGGGAATAGCTCTTCTCTGGTATTCATACAGTTTAAGGAAAACGCAAGAATTAGCAAAAGTGGCAGTGGAAAGTTCCTCTTAAGATCAAAAATAGACTCCAAAAGTAACCACAAATCCGGTAGGTGCATTAATTGTTTTAATCCATTTATTTGATCTATCTTTGATGTTCTGATCTAATGCATCTCTATTTCCTGAAAGCTCACTCCAAGTTTCATAGTATTCAACAATTTTAACTGTGTGATTCTTCACCAGATTGTATCTGACAATATCAATCGAAAAAAATCCGATGTCACCGAAGCGTAGATAACCAGCTCCCAGGCTGGCTACTGTTGTTTCGACAAACATATCAAACAATGATTTTCCGCTCGTGCGGTTGTAGGTTCTGCTCCATAATTTTATGCTACGACTTTCCCTTGCGGCTAGCAGGTAAAAGTTGTCGCCATAAAACCATTTGATGAACTGAGTTTCTCCACTTAATCTGGCTTCACCTAAATTTTCCCGACGTTCCTTTTCCCAGATTCCGAGCGATTCAGAATCACTAATTTCTAGACCTAAAACCAGTGGATCCCAATATATTCCAATGCTTATCGCGGGTGCGAGTAGAATGATCGGATTTAAGCCATAACTTATTCCGAACATATAGGCTTGATTAGCTTCAGCTCGTGTTGTCGGTTGAAGAAATAGGTTTGCAGCAGCAGGATCGAGATAAGGATCTTCGTCCAATTCAGAAGAATCCTGTGCATGTACTGCTGTTGAAAGCAACAGAAAGCTCAACAAAAAAAACTTCAGATAATACAATTGAAAATATTTGAAGACAGGAAAACGGAGAGGGTATACTCTTTGCGAAATGGCCCTAAAAGAAAGCAGAGAAGATATGAGGGGCTTTAATAAGTTTTTTAATTCAAACTCAGTTTTGCCCCGTATGCTATTTTGCCAAATCAGTGGCCGTGCCAGGAACGGCACAGATGTTTGTCTGCGATAGGCAGAATTGGAACTTTTCCTAGAAAGGAGAGGTAGCTGAGTAAAAATACGCCGCTAAAGCCTAAGGTGATCAGTAACTCATGTAAACCAAGGTCGACATGATAATGTCCAAACTCCTGCAAAGAAGGCACCACCATCAGATAAATGACAAACCATTGTCCAATTACCACCCAAATTCCCATCAGTCTGATATAATTTGGCATACGGCAAAAGGTTCTAGGTAACAGTCCAAGGAAAGGTATGGCGAAAACCCCAATAATCAACAGTAAAAACATCGTGGCCCATGGTTGTTCCATTGAACGAATTATCAGATAAGGAGTCTCTTCAGGTAAATCTGCATACCAGATGACAATATACTGTGAATACCCCATATAGGCCCAAAGCAGAGAAAAAGCAAAGACCATCTTTGCTAAATCATGCAAACGGTTAATGGTGATGTACTCTTCAACTCCGAACCTGTTTCTGACTGTAACACTTACTACAAGCATCAAGCCCATAAAAGCGTGCATGTTTCCGATGATGAAAAAGACTCCAAACAATGTACTAAACCATTCCTGGTCCAGAGTCATCACGAAATCCCAAGCCAGAAAGGAACCTCCGAAGGCATAAAGAATGGCCAATCCAGGAGCAATTTTACGGGATAATTTTTCCAGACGAATTACCTCATCTTCGTGCTCTCCATAACCTTTCAGCATTTTATCTGCAAATGCACCACCCCAATCAGAACCCAATAACTTACGGGCAAGGGCAATATCAGGTTTTATTGAAGTCTTTACGAACCACCATGAAACCGCGTAAATCAGCAGCAGCCAGACAATATTACGGCTGACGAAAAATGGTAAATTCAGCCAACCGGCTTTAACTGCAATACCATGGTGCAAAAATGGATTGTGAGTCCATTCATAAAGTACTGTGCTACCGAAAAATACGATGACCAACCTCGAGAATGAATACCGTACAAATCC
>JACNKY010000208.1 GCA_014381795.1 Pseudomonadota bacterium
GACTTTTAGTTTTCTGCCGCGGTACTCTCCGCCGATAATGCGAATCATTTTGTTTTATCCGGTCTTGCTTCTGTTTGCGACTACATCAACGATTGTGATAAACTCATACTTCATACTTCTCAACTAAAAAATTAACAATGACAAGAGCTATATTAGTTCATTTGGGACTGGGCAGCAACTTGGGAAATCGTCTGGATTTTCTGAATCAGGCCTGCCGTGAATTATCTGCAGTTACTTTTCGCGACTTTCGAGCCTCCGTAATCTATGAAAGTGAACCGCTTTTGAAGATGAAACAGCCTAAGTATTACAATCAGGTGGTTTGTGGTTTGACTGACCTTTCTCCTGTTGAACTAGTGGTAAAGTGTCAGCAAATTGAAAACATGCTGGGGCGTGTCCGTAAAGAACGCTGGGGTTCCAGAAATATTGACCTTGATATTCTGAGTTACGGTAATGAAATTGTTGATAACGAAAAATTGAAAATTCCACATCCGGAAATGGAAAAACGCAGCTTTGTTTTGCTGCCGCTGCTTGAACTCAGCCCGGATTGGGTGCATCCCGAAAGCGGGACTAGTATAAGGATGCTGTGGGAAAATTGGTTGAAAACAAATGACGAAGAACTTCCTCAAGCTCTAAAAACAAAAAATCAATCGAGCTGATCGTAGGCACGTATAGTGAGAAATTCTTCAAACGCATCCTCATTGACCAGCGAAATAAACAAGTCAGTTGCCTGCTTCATCTTCTCTTCATTGAAGGCAGCGCCGTAAGTTTCCCGGATTTTGGCCAGTTCTTCCGGAATCATGTTTTGTACCATTTCATTGGTTATATTACGTCCGTCATCCAGTTTACCCTGCGGGTGACGGCACCATTGCCAAATCTGTGATCTTGAAATTTCCGCAGTTGCCGCGTCTTCCATCAAATTAAAAATCGCCACTGCTCCTGTACCGCTCAACCATGCTGCGATGTATTGAATGCCGACGCTGATATTGTTGCGTAAGCCGGATTCCGTGATTGTGCCTCCGGGAATCTGAAATTCCAGCAGCATTTCCGCAGTGATCTGAACATCTTCACGCATTCGATGTTTTTGGTTTACGCGGCCTTCCTCAAAGGCTTTGCTGAAAACTTCAGTACATACAGGAACAAGATCAGGATGCGCGACCCATGATCCGTCAAAACCGTCTTGTGCCTCGCGTTCTTTGTCTTGTTGAACTTTTTCCAGAGCAACACGGTTGACTTCAGCATCACGTCGACTGGGAATAAACGCGGCCATTCCTCCAATTGCATGTGCACCGCGTTTGTGGCAAGTCTGCACGAGCAGTTCAGTATAAGCACGCATCAGAGGAACAGTCATCGTGACCTGTGCCCGGTCGGGCCAGATAAACTCAGGTACATGCCGAAACTTCTTGATCACACTGAACATATAATCCCAACGTCCTGCGTTAATTCCCGCCATGTGTCCACGCAACTCATAGAGAATTTCTTCAATTTCAAAAGACGCTAAAATAGTTTCCAGCAGAACAGTGGCTTTGATAGTTCCATAAGTGACTCCCAGTTCCTGTTCAGCAAATGCGAAGACCTCATCCCATAAACGGGCCTCCAAATGATTTTCCAGTTTTGGCAGATAAAAATACGGACCAGTACCTTTTTCCAAGGTCCGTTTGATGTTATGGAATAAATAGAGTCCTGCATCCACCAGTGAGCCTGAGGCAATTTGACCATCAATCAGGATATGTTTTTCTTCCAAATGCCAACCACGCGGACGTACAATCAGTGTGGCCAATTCTCCGTCATTGAGGTGGTATTCCTTGCCTTCCGGACTGGAAAATTCAAGCGTTCGTTCATAAGCTGCTGACAAGTTGGCCTGTCCCTGGATCTGATTATGCCAGCTGGGTGTAATTGAATCCTCTAAATCCACCATGAATATTTTTGCTCCAGAATTGAGAGCGTTAATCATCATCTTTGCTTCAGCCGGTCCTGTAATTTCACATCGCCGATCCTGAAGATCTTCCGGAATCGGGTCCACTTGCCAGTTGCCTTTACGGACGGACTCCGTTTCTCTTAAAAAAGTAGGATTCATTCCGGCAATAATTTTTTGATGAGTTTCCGTGCGGCGTTCCAACAGTGACTTGCGTGTGCCGTTGAACATCTGGTGTAACTTGACCAAAAATTCCTGAGCGTCTTCTGTCAGGATTTTGTCAAAACCCGGATGCATTTTTCCAGAAATAGTAATGAATTTCATAAGTTTGGAAATTAATTGTACTTTTTCAAATGGTTAAAAATAATTGAAAATAATAAAAGGCCCAATAGAATAATTTGGTACTTTGGCGAGCCTTTGGTGAGAGGCTCGGGAAGAATATCTAAATAATTGACCTTTGTTACTTTAACATTTATCTGCTAATGATAAGACAGAAAAATGCGGAAATGCGGAAAAGATTTTAATCAGTAAAAATTTAGTAATAACAAAATATTACCGGATTTAAGTTAAGTATTGGTTCAAATGTCTAATTCAAGCGCATCCAGTTCAATCATCAAGCACCGTGTCTGGATGTCAGCCTCGTTCAGGTCGGGTAGTGCTGGAACATCATATCCGACTTCCAGCCCTTCATAATTTGCTGTATTCATTTTGTCCTCCTGTTTAAGAATTCATCCAGGGCAATTTATCCAAATCAACATTGCCTCCGGTAATAATCACACCTACGCGTTTTCCTGCAAAGGTTTTTTTGTTATTTAGAATTGTCGCCAAGGGTACTGCGCTTGAAGGTTCAACGACGATTTTCATTCTTTGCCAAATGAGCTTCATTGCAGCAATAATTCCCTGCTCGGTTGCAATCAGAATGTCTTCAACATGGTTTGAAACAAAATGCCACGTCAAATCTTTCAGCGGCACTTTCAGACCGTCCGCCACCGTCTTTGGATCGTCATACGCTATAATGTTTCCGGCTTTAAAGGATTGGTATGCGTCATCAGCATTTTTCGGTTCAGCGGCATAAACTTTTGTTTCAGGAGCAACATTCGACAAAGCCAGACAAGTTCCTGAAACCATCCCTCCGCCGCCAATCGGCGCAACAACCGCATCCAAACCTCCGGTTTGCTCCAGCAATTCCAGCGAGCAGGTGGCTTGTCCGGCAATCACTCGCGCATCATTGTAGGGATGCACAAAATCCGCTCCGGATTCAGCTACAACCTTGGCGAGAGTCTCTTCGCGTGATCTGGTGCTTGGTTCGCATTCGACGATGGTCCCGCCGTAAGCACGTACCGCCGCTTTTTTTGGTTCCGGAGCAGTGTGCGGCATAACAACAGTTACCGGGATTCCTCTCAGTCCGGCAGCATAAGCCAGAGATAGAGCATGATTTCCTGAAGAATGAGTGGCCACACCTTTGGCCGCTATTTCAGCATTCAATCCAAAAACTGCGTTCGATGCTCCACGTACCTTGAAGACTCCTGCTTTCTGGAAATTTTCGCACTTGAAAAATAATTCCGCACCACTCAATTCATTGATAAATGAACTGCTCAAAACCGGTGTTTTACTGATGTAAGGCTTGATGCGCTCCTGCGCCGTTTTTACATCATCGAATGTTGGAATGTACATGGTAAGATCTTTTCATTTTGCATAATTAAATACGGGATTTTGTTCAAACATGACGCTTCTCCAGCAATGCTACTATTAGTTTAGTTGAAAGTGTACTCATCATTTTATCAAATTATTGTAAAACTCAACCAGCTTGAAAAGTTGTTCCGTTTGAAGCAGTACAACCATTGATACTTAAAATGTCGTTAATAATCAGCATATTCAAAGTTTACGAGCTTTTAATATTGTCGATGAATAATGTTTCAACTTAAATTAGCAACTAGTCTTACATGTTGGTGAATATTTGTAAAGTGGCCTGATGGTAAGGCCAATTATTATTTTAAAACAACATGTGATATAAAAACATGCACAAAAGATCCGGAAAATTAGTCTATTCTCAAACTTATAACGATTAAAATATAATCATAAATTATTTTAATGACTTAAATTTAAGCAAACACAAGAAATATATTTAGTTTTAAAACGGTTTATAATTTATAAAATTATCTTATAAAACAGTAGACTATAGTTATTATTTGAAAATATAAACTCTTGGTATAATCCTTGAGAAAGTAAATGCATGTAGAAGTTAAGTTGTTAATAACTCAAAAAGGAAGGATATGAAAAAAATAGAAGCGATTATCAAACCCTTTAAGCTTGATGAGGTAAAGCAGGGTCTGGCAGAAATCGGAACAGTCGGCATGACGGTTTCAGAGGTCAAAGGTTTTGGACACCAAAAAGGCCATACAGAACTGTATAGAGGCGCAGAGTACGAAGTGGACTTTATTCCAAAAGCTAAAATAGAAATTGTAGTTCCTGATGAGAAAGTCTCAGCGGTGTTGGAAACAATTGAGCAAAAAGCGAAAACCGGCAAAATAGGTGACGGCAAAATATTTGTTTATGACGTTGCTCAAACAATCAGAATCCGCACCGGTCAAACAGGAAACGAGGCACTTTAATATTTAACAAATATTTGCATTACACAAAGGAGATGAAATGGAATTTTCAGTAGAAATGAAATATGTACTGGACAGTTTTTGGTTATTGATCAGCGGATGCCTAGTCATGTGGATGGCGGCGGGATTTGCGATGCTGGAAGCAGGTTTGGTGCGCAGTAAAAATACAACCGCTATCCTGACTAAAAACATAACCCTCTACTCGCTTGCATGTGTGGCTTATTATTATGTGGGTTACAATCTAATGTACGGTAGCGGAAATGATTTTGTCGGCAGTGGATTGATGATGTCAGGAACTTCCGCGGAGGGTCACAGTCTACTTTCGGATTTCTTTTTTCAGGTTGTTTTTGTAGCCACCGCGGCTTCGATAGTTTCAGGTACGGTTGCGGAGAGGATCAAATTTTGGCCCTTCATGGGATTCACTTTGGTTTTGACTGCAGTGATTTACCCAATTCAAGGGCACTGGTCCTGGGGTGGAACGAGTCTGGGTGGAATGATTGACGGATTCAGCGATTTCGCTGGTTCGACGATAGTTCACTCAGTTGGCGGTTGGGCAGCACTTGCTGGTGTTTTGTTATTGGGTGCCAGAAAAGGAAAATTTGGGGCAGACGGTTCGATTCACCCGATTCCAGGTTCGAATTTGCCATTAGCCACATTAGGCACTTTTGTGTTGTGGTTGGGCTGGTTTGGTTTCAACGGAGGTTCGCAGTTGGCATTAGGTTCAAAAGACGATGTGGACGCAGTTTCTGCGGTCATCGCAAATACCAATATTGCTGCCTGTGCAGGAGCTTTGGCTGCTATGTTGCTGGCTCAACTTTTATACAAAAAGGTGGATTTGACGATGGTTCTCAACGGTGCACTTTCCGGACTGGTAGCCATCACCGCCGGACCGGATTATCCAAGTATGAATTTAGCAATCTTGATCGGAGCTATTGGCGGTATATTGGTGGTATTTGCAATTCCGATGTTTGATAAACTCAAAATAGACGATCCAGTCGGTGCCTTATCGGTACATCTGGTGAATGGAATTTGGGGTACTTTGGCAGTAGGAATATTCAATCCGGACGTACCCTTATTTGCTCAAATCAAAGGAATAGTTGTAATTGGCGCATTTACATTTTTCAGCAGTCTAGCGGTCTGGGGTGTGCTTAAATATACCGTCGGTATCCGTGTATCTGAAGAAGACGAATATAATGGCGTCGATGTGAGCGAATTCGGCCTGCATGCTTATCCTGAATTTGTGGAAAGACAAGGCTCGTAGCTGAGTTTTTTATCGGTGATTATTATCGTGTAGGAGCTAGATCTTAGGGTTTTACAGCATTGCCAGCAAAACTCCTGCTGCGACTGCAGAGCCGATAACTCCTGAAACATTTGGTCCCATAGCATGCATCAGCAGATGGTTTTGGGAGTTGGCTTCGAGTCCGACCTGGTTTACTACACGCGCTGCCATGGGAACCGCAGAAACGCCAGCGGCTCCGATCAGAGGATTGATAGGTGTGGAGGACAGCTTGTTCATCAGCTTGGCCATCAACACACCGGTTGCGGTGCCCACAGAAAAAGCGATCATGCCCAGAATGAGAATTCCCACCGTCTCTAGATTGAGAAATTCTCCTGCAGCCAATTTACTGCCTATACTCAGACCGAGAAAAATAGTTACAGTATTGATCAGTGATTTTTGAATAGTGTCCGAAAGTCGATTGACCACTCCACATTCTTTGGCTAAATTTCCAAACATGAACATGCCTATCAACGGCGCTGCCGAAGGCAGCAGCAGGGCACAGAGACCCAACGCAACCATGGGGAATAAAATTTTCTCACGCGTGGAAACATAACGCAACTGAGTCATTTCAATCTCACGTTCTTTCTGTGATGTCAGCAGACGCATGATCGGTGGCTGAATGATCGGCACCAGCGCCATATAAGAATAGGCCGCAATGGCTATCGATCCAAGTAAACGTGGAGAAAGTTTGCTTGAAAGAAAAATTGCTGTGGGCCCATCTGCACCTCCAATGATGCCGATGGAAGCAGCGTCCCGGAGAGAAAAGTCAATACCGGGAATTCCGTTCAATGCGAGTGCGCCTAATAATGTTCCGAAAATTCCGAACTGCGCGGCTCCGCCGAGTAAAGCAGTTTTTGGATTTGCCAGCATCGGACCGAAATCCGTCATCGCTCCGACACCCATAAAAATTATCAAAGGGAAAATTCCGGTTGTGATACCAAATTCGTAAATATAATACAAGAGTCCGCCAGGTTCCGAAAGTCCGGCTAACGGTATATTGGACAAGACGGCACCGAAGCCAATCGGCACCAGCAGCAACGGTTCAAACTGATGGCGAATTCCTAAATACAGCAGGATGAGTCCCACACCAATCATAATCAAGCGCCCAAAACCTTCTGTCCAATCCAAACCGTGTCCGCGAAAGAGTGCCGCCAGTCCGGTAGAATTGTAAAGGTTGAGCAACATTTCATAAAAAGCCGGTAATGCCACGACCGACCCACCGCTCTCCACTTCCTCAACAATAACCGGAGCAATCCGAAGAATTCCCACCGTTTCGCCGGCCCCATAATGTTTAAGGTTTCTTAATCGCCAAAACACCAGTTGTCCGGAAACGCCTGCACGAAACTTAAATTTCGCACCTTTAGAATCTTTGAGTACTGCCAAAGTATCGCCGGCATAGACCCACTGATCAATTTTCGCATCGACTCGTATAACCCGTGCATCAGTGGGCATCACGATATTGATTTGCTCGTCACTGGACTGGGCAAACAAAGTTCCTGACATTCCTAAAAATAACAAAAGCGCAAAAACCCGTATCAGCATTTTTATTAATTCTTGCAAATTTTGCAGAGTGGATAAATGCAACAGATCCATCTTTTTAGAGTTTTGCATGCTCTCAAGACCTCAGTGTGATTAAGGCATCTCCAGTTTGCACCGTATTTCCGGCTTGTACATGAATTGCTTGTACGACTCCGGCTTGTGGAGATTTGACTTCCGATTCCATTTTCATGGCTTCCATAACCAACAGTGTTTGCTCTTTGACTACGGTCTCACCGACCGCTACTTCCAGTCTTACGATGTTTCCTGGAGTAGGTGCGGGGATATCTAGATCTGAATTTTGTTTAGCCTCTGGTGAGGACTCCGCGGTATTTCGGGAAACAACTGGCGGAACGATATTCCCACCGGCATTGACTTGAACTTGATAGGCTTTGCCGTCGACTGTGATGGTATAATCTCTTGGGCCAGAAACAAAAGGCGCTGTAGATTTTCCAGCCTCCGGATTGCTTTTTGCCACTTCGTCGGATATTTTCCGGATTGAAGTTTTAGCTTTACCCAAAAGGAAATCAATACCTTTTGCTTCACAACTTGAAGCAATGAAGAGATTTTCCTCAGTTTCAGGCAGATTGTTTTTTTTAAGTTCTGCTGCTGCTTTTGGGGTTCCCGGATCCAGGAGGTCAAGCGGGTCATCTTTGAAAACAGGCTTATCCAACTGTTCCGCAGCCAGTTTTACAATTTCTGGATCCGGCTCGACTGGTGTTTGGCCAAAATAACCCAGTACCATATTTCCATATGATGGATTTATTTTTTCCCATTTGCCAAGGGTCACGTTGAGATAGGCTTGTTGGAAATAAAATTGTGATACAGGCGTGACCGACGCACCAAAACCTCCCAGCCGAACAACTTCCGACATTTCCTTGATGACTTCAGGAAACAGGTGCAAGGTTCCGGTATCACGCATCATCATCGTATTGGCAGTCAGCGCGCCTCCCGGCATCGGAGAAAACGGAATCAACGGTGAAACCATTCGCGATTCTGGAGGGAAAAAATAATCCTTGAAACTATCCGCAAAGATTTCTTCCACCTTGATGATTTTGTCCGGATCAATGTCCAGAGTGTAATCGGTACCTTTTAGAGCGTGCCACATGGTAAGTATATCAGGCTGACCGGTTCCGCCGCTTACGGGACTCATCGCCAGATCAATCCTATCAATTCCTCCTTCAATCGCACCCATGTACTGGATAACAGACGCCCCGGCGGTATCGTGCGTGTGCAAGTGCAGGATGGTACCTTCCGGAACCATTTTTCGTGCTCCTTTGATTGTCTCGTGAACTTTCCTGGGATTAGCCGTTCCGCTAGCATCTTTGAAGCAAATTGAATCAAAAGGCACATCAGAATTCAGAATATTACGCAGGGTTTTCAAATAATATTCTTTGTCATGCGCGCCTTCGCAGTCGGGAGGTAAATCCATCATGGCAATCACGATCTGATGGTGCAAACCATGGTTTGTGATGCATTCTCCGGAATATTTTAGATTACGCAAATCGTTTAACGCGTCAAAGTTCCGAATAGTCGTGATACCGTGTTTTTTGAACATTTTCGCGTGCAGGTCAATCATGTCACGAGGCTGCTGACTGAGCGCCACCACGTTGATTCCGCGGGCGAGTGTCTGCAAATTAGCGTCCGCCCCAACTGTTTTACGAAACGTGTCCATCATATCAAAGGCGGATTCGTTACAATAGAAAAACAGACTTTGAAAACGCGCTCCTCCGCCTGCTTCAAAGTAGGTGATTCCGGCCTCAACCGCAGCTTCTAAAGGCGCTAGAAAATCTTTGGTTGCTACTCGTGCACCGAAAACGGACTGAAAGCCGTCACGGAAGGATGTGTCCATAAACTCAATACGTTTCCTGGCCATAATGGTTTTGCTCTGAGATTTAATTTCAGCTAATGAAATATATTAAATTAAGAAGTTTTACTATCTGCTTCGAAAGCTGTAATTGCCGCAGCAAAAACCTCAACCGGAACTGCGGAAATTACTTGCTGTTTTGCAGGAGAATTGCCGGATTTTCGACGTGCTTTTTGAGCTTGTTGTTCAAGCGCAGTGAAGTTACGATTAAGATATTTCACCCATTCAATACAGGCAATCATCAACATTAAAAATAACATGACTGTCGCCATGCCAACACCCATTAACTTGAGTCCTTCCCACAACATATGTCAATCTAAGCTGAGAAATGAAAAATAGACCAGAACTAATCAAGTCTATGCGTGCACTTGATATCAATTCAGCGGAAATCCGCTTTCACGAAAATGCTACTCTTTTTTTTAAGTAAGATCAAGGAAACTATGCTATTGACACAAAAGCAGATTGAATTATTTGAACAGGATGGATATTTAATTTTGGAGAACTTTGTCAGTCCGGAGGACTGTGAAACCCTGCGTGTCCGTGCCGCTGAAATTGTGGAAGACTTCGAACCTGCTGAATCAGTTTCCATTTTTACCACGAATGAGCAAACAAGGCATTCTGACAAATATTTTATGGAATCGGGTGATAAAGTACGTTGTTTTTTTGAGGAAGAATCCTTTAGCGAAAATGGAAAACTTCTCCAGGCGAAAAAGCTTTCCATCAATAAAATTGGTCACGCTATGCATGACCTGGATCCGGTTTTTGAAAAATTTTCCAGAACACCGGAGTTAGCAGAAATCGCAAATGATATAGGATTTGAAGATCCTGGAATATTACAGTCGATGTTCATTTTCAAACAGCCTCGGATAGGTGGTGAAGTTAGTTGTCATCAGGACTCAACCTTCCTTTATACTGAGCCTTTGAGCGTGAAAGGTTTTTGGTTTGCTTTGGAAGATTCTACTCAGGAAAACGGTTGTTTGTGGGCAATTCCTGGGGCTCACAAAAACGGATTGAAATCCCGGTTTTACCGTAGCGAAAACGGGGAAGGAACGGAAATGGAGGTCTTTGATGATTCAGCCTGGGAGACTTCCAAACTGGTTCCTCTGGAGGCAAAAACTGGAACAATGGTGCTGCTGCACGGACTCTTACCTTACATGAGTTATGCTAACCGTTCTTCCCGTACAAGACATGCTTACACACTCCATCTTATTGATAAAAGAGCAAATTATTCGGAATTGAACTGGTTGCAGCGCCCTCCGAAAATGCCCTTGCGCGGATTTTAATGATTTGAGGGGGGTTCTTTTTTTGCTGCGGTAATCAATGCATAATCTTTAGGCTGACGATGAAGATCAAAATTAAAAATGTTTTCCTGAATCTCTTTGCAGCGGTCTAGGTCACATTCAGCTAGGATCACCTCATCTGCTAGCGTTTTACACTCAGTAACAATTTCACCTGTCGGCGCAATGATACAAGTGCCTCCTATCAGTTCGCAGTCTTCTTCTTTGCCTGCTTTTGCAACGCCGACAATCCAGGTGCCATTTTGATATGCTGCAGCTTGTAAAACCAAGTGGTTATGAAACTCCTGAAGATGATCATGTTCAGGTGCAGGTGGATAATGTTTTGGTGTGTTATAACCCAACACTACAAGCTCAACACCCTGCAGTCCCATGACCCGAAAAGTCTCCGGCCAACGACGGTCATTACAAATACACATGCCGATTTTACCGCCAAATACCGGATGCACCTGAAAACCTAAATTACCCTTTTCAAAATATCTTTTCTCCAAATGTTGAAAAGCACGCCAGGGTTCATTTTCAGTATGACCAGGCAAATGTATCTTCCGGTATTTAGCAGCAATTTCTCCCTGATTATTAACAATCACCGCCGTATTAAAATGCCGGGTGACTCCATTTTCCACAACAAGTTCCGCAAAACCAAAATTAAAACCGATTTTTAGTTTCCGTGCTTCATCAAACAAAGGCTGTGTAGCCTTGTTAGGCATTTCTGTTTCGAAATATTTGTCAATTTCGGACTGTTCCTCGGTATACCAGCGTGGGAAGAAAGTAGTTAACGCCAGTTCAGGAAAGACAACCAACTCCGCACCTTGTGCTTTAGCGTTTTTCATCAGCGCAATCATACGTCCGACTGCTGAGGAACGTGGTTCTGCTAATGCGATGGGGCCTAGTTGCGCGGCCGCTACTTTTAAGATTCTTGACATCAAACTGTTTTTGTTTATGCGGATTTATGCAGCAACATTTGCAGGAGCACATCCGTACCCGCCTGAAGGTGATTTGGCTCAGTATATTCTGCCACATTATGACTTATGCCGTTTCGGCTTGGTACAAAGATCATGGCTGTTGGACAATTCGGTGCAAACATTTGTGCATCATGGCCAGCACCGGAGGGCATAGATTTTACCCGGAAACCAAGTGCTGATGCTGTCTCAGCAACTAATGAAACCATTGTTTTATTAAAGGTAACAGGCTCAAACCTGGCGAGAGTTCGACTTGAAAAAGTCACCCCTTCTGCTTTGCATATATGTTCAATAAATGACTTCATTGCCTGTTCCGCTTCTTGTAATTTTTGTTCGTCTGTATTACGTAAATCAATGGTTAATAATGCTTCTTTAGCAATCACATTGATCAGTCCTGGATTTAGTTTTGTTACGCCGACAGTTGCAATTTGATTAGCACCCATTTCATTGGCAAGGCGTCGTGCTTCAACCGAAATAGCCGCTGCTACATATCCTGCATCGTGTCTGAGCCGCATCGGTGTTGTTCCGGCATGGTTTGCCGTGCCACTTATCCTGTATTCATTCCACGAAATACCCTGAACTCCTTCTACAGCACCAATTTCATAATCTTCCAGTTCCAGAATTGGACCTTGCTCAACATGGAGTTCAACATAACTGTCTGCACGAAAATCACCCGTTGAGGTTTCACCGGCGTAACCGATTTTTTCGAGCTCATCTCCAACACGTGCTCCTTCATTATCAAGAACATCCAACATGGTTTTAAGCTCTAAAGCACCCTGATGTACTCCACTTCCCATCATGTCCGGAGCAAAACGGGCACCTTCTTCGTTTGTAAAAAATCCAACTCCAATCGGTTTCCGTGTTGTAATTTCTGCCTCATTCAAGGTTGCGATTACTTCCAAACCTG
>JACNKY010000003.1 GCA_014381795.1 Pseudomonadota bacterium
GTGTTGTTGACTGGCTGTTTGTAAGGTCATTGCAGCAGACTCAGGATTGGATCTCTGCAAAGTTCAAAAACAAACCTGATGTTGCAAAAGCCAATGAACTTGCACTGCAGGCGGGATACAACTACGCGATTACTATTGAGTTATTTCATGAACGTTTCCATGTTTCTTCCGCAGTATTGCCTGCCGGAGAGTATCGTCAAATTACCGGAAATCAGGCACTTGCTCTTGGTTGCGTAGCTGCCTCAAACCGTTCTGGACTTTCTTTGCTTTATTCGAGTTATCCGATTACGCCTGCATCCGACATCCTTCACGAGTTAGCGCAGTACAAAAACTTTGGTATCAAAACTATTCAGGCAGAAGATGAAATTGCGGCCATGTCTTCCACTATCGGCTCTGCTTTTGGTGGTGTTTTAGCAGTAACAGGCACAAGCGGTCCTGGATTGGATTTGAAAAGTGAAGCACTTGGTTATGCAGTAATGACTGAATTGCCGGTGGTTTTATTGAATGTCCAGCGCGGCGGTCCTTCAACCGGTTTGCCGACTAAAGCAGAACAAACTGATTTACTTGCTGCAATGTACGGACGTCACGGAGAAGCACCGGTTCCGGTACTCGCACCGGCTACTCCGGGAGATTGCTTTTACATCGTGCTGGAAGCCTTCCGCATTGCCCTGAAATATATGACTCCTGTGATTGTTCTCAGTGATGGAGGTTTGGCAAATGCGTCAGAACCCTGGAAGATTCCGGAAGTAGATCAACTACCGGATCTCACCCCGGACTTTCATACTAATCCAGAAAATTTCTCACCCTATCACAGGAATCAACAAACACTTGCACGTAATTGGGCTATTCCGGGAACACCTGGTCTGGAACACCGTATCGGAGGTTTGGAAAAAGATAGTGAAACAGGAGAAATTAATTATGAACCGGAAAATCATGAGAAAATGGTTTTGCTGCGTGATCAAAAAATCAAGCACATCGTTCAGGATTTACCGCCTCTTGAAATAATCGGGTCAGAAAAAAATAAATTATTGGTCCTCACCTGGGGCAGTGTCTTTGGACCTTCGTTCTCTGCAATCGAAGAACTTCAGGCAGAGGGGCATGCAGTTTCAATGCTGCATTTACGTCATCTGTTTCCGTTTCAGCAAGAATTAGGTGAGATTCTCCGCAACTTTGAGCAGGTACTGGTGCCTGAAATGAATTTGGGACAATTGTCACGTTTACTACGTGCAGAATATCTGGTGGATACGATATCTTTTTCGAAACTGCAGGGACGTCCTTTTTTAATTTCAGAAATCCGCAATCGAGTTCTAGAAATACTTGCTAAAAGCTGAAAAAATTCCGTGCAGACAATCGTAAATTATTATTAATACTATTGTTGAGTAGAAAATTCTATGAATATTCCAGTCAAGCCAATCAGTTCAGTTCCGATGACCAAGGCGGATTTTGTTTCCAAACAAACCGTACGCTGGTGTCCTGGCTGTGGCGATTATGCAATTTTGGCCAATATTCAAAAAGTAATGCCAGAACTGAATATTCCCAAAGAAAATATTGTTTTTGTTTCAGGCATAGGCTGCTCCAGTCGGTTTCCATATTATATGGACACTTATGGAATGCATACCATTCACGGCCGTGCTCCCGCATTTGCTACCGGACTTAAGGTGGCGCGTCCGGAACTTTCCGTTTGGATTGTCACCGGCGACGGAGACGGACTGAGTATCGGCGGAAATCAACTGTTGCACATGCTACGTCGTAACCTTGACGTAAATGTATTGTTATTCAATAATCGAATTTACGGATTGACTAAAGGTCAATATTCTCCGACTTCAGAACAAGGTAAGGTGACGAAAAGTACCCCCTTTGGTTCACCAGACATGCCGCTCAATCCGATGCTGTTTGCCCTCTCCGCAGGTGCGACTTTTATTGCGCGGACCTTTGATGTGGACGGAAAAGGAATGCAGGACATCATTAAAGCTGCAGCAAATCACAAGGGGACTTCGTTCGTGGAAATTTATCAGAATTGTAATATTTTTAACGATGGTACTTTTTCGGCGGTTAATGACCGCTCATTAAGAGAAGATCGTATTTTACGTCTGAATCACGGAGAAATTTTAACCTTCGGAAAAGAACAGAAAAAGGGTATTCGTTTAAGAGGTTTGAAACCTGTGATCGTGAATCTTGATGAAGGCGTTAATGAAAAAGAATTACTAATTCATGACCAATACTCTGAGGACAGCACGCTCGCCAATTTGTTGAGCGGTTTTGATTATCCTGAATTTCCGGTGCCGATGGGAATCCTGCGACAAGTTGAACATACTCCTTATGAAGAGAAAATCGAACAACAAATAAAAACGCAAATTGAGAAGAAAGGTGTGGGAGATCTGGCAGCACTTTTAAGGGGTAATCAAGTCTGGAAAAATTGAAAAAATTCCTGCTAAATTAAAAAACAACTTGCACTCCTTATCACCATTCTATAAAATTAAGTGTTTAGTTGGGCGATTAGCTCAGCTGGGAGAGCAACGGCCTTACAAGCCGTAGGTCACAAGTT
>JACNKY010000198.1 GCA_014381795.1 Pseudomonadota bacterium
AGCCCCACAGCTCCAGGCGAGCGGTAATGAAATATTAGCCTGGACCGGTGGCACCTTTTATTCGCGTGAAACCCCTGATGCAGAAGAATATGTTAGTGAAGGTCAGCACATTGAAGAAGGAGATGTTTTAGGTTTATTGGAAGTTATGAAAATGTTCAATCAGCTAAGAGCAGAATTCCCGGGTACTATCCGTAAAATTTGTGTAGAAGCCGGTTCCGGAATCATAGTTTCCAGGGGGCAGTCACTTTTTATGATCGATCCTGATGTACCGCCGGTTACTGAAAGCGAAGAGGAAATCTTAAAAAAGCAGCAGGAGCAGACGACGTCCATCATGCAAAATATTTATCCCGCCAACTGACATAGTGCATGATTCAATTTGAAGTAGAAGCAAATTGCGGAAATTCACGAGCTGGAACTCTGCAGACTCCGCACGGCAAAATACACACGCCAATTTTTATGCCTGTCGGCACGCTCGGCACAGTCAGAGGCATGACACCAGAGGAGGTAACTGAAATAGGTGCTGAAATTATTTTAGGAAACACCTATCACCTGCATTTACGTCCCGGTGACAATCTGGTAAAAAAAATGGGTGGTTTGCATAAGTTTATGAATTGGCACGGGCCGATATTGACAGACAGCGGTGGATTCCAGGTTTTTTCACTGGCTAAGCTGCTCAAGCTCAATGAAGAAGGCGTTGAAATACGCAGTCATCTTGACGGTACAAAAATTAAACTCACACCTGAAATTTCGATTGCAATTCAGCAAAACCTTGGTTCAACAATCATGATGTGCCTTGACGAATGTTTGGAACTACCTGCAACACGTATTGAAGTTGAACGTTCAATTGGACTAACTGCACGCTGGGCAAAACGCTGCAAAGAAGCACGGACAAAGTCCAGGGGAGTTTTTGGTGAACAGGCTTTGTTTGGAATATTTCAGGGCGGAGGTGAACTCGATTTACGTGAGCAAAGTTTGGAACAGATTGTTGAAATTGACTTTGATGGTTATGCGATCGGCGGATTGAGTGTAGGTGAATCAAAAGAGGAAATGTATCACGTAGCTCATCACATCGCACCAAAAATGCCTGCCGAAAAACCAAGGTATTTGATGGGTGTCGGTGATCCTGAGGATTTGCTTGAAGGAATTGATGCAGGTATTGATATGTTTGACTGCGTCATGCCCACTCGTAATGCCCGCAATGGTTCCCTGTTTACTTCACGCGGAAAAATCAGCATCAAACAAAGTCGATTCCAGCAGGATCCGGAACCGCTTGATCCAGACTGTGCCTGCTCTACATGTCAGAATTATTCCCGAGCTTATTTACGTCACTTGTATAAATCCAACGAGATACTAGGAGTACGTCTCAACACTTACCATAATCTTTTCTTTTACCTTTCACTTGTAAAAGGTGCCCGTGCAGCCATCAAGCAACATCGTTTTTCAGCATTCAAAAAAGATTTTCTGGAAAAATATCGCAGCGGACTCGACGGAGATTAAGCATGTGCGGTCGATTTACCCAAACAGATAGTGAAGACAAAGTGATGAGCGGGTTCGATGTATTACAGTCAGAAATGATTCTGGAACCACGTTACAATATTTGTCCTTCTCAGAGAATTCCTGTCATAATTCAGCAGAATGGCTTCCGCACTCTTGAAATGCGGGAATGGGGCTTAATTCCTTTTTGGGCGAAAGAGCCTAATCCGATGATCAACGCACGGGCGGAAACTGCTGAGGAAAAACCTTCATTTCGACATGCCTTCCGCAAGAGACGTTGCTTGATACCGGCATCCGGATTTTATGAATGGACGAAAGAGGGTGGCCAAAAACTGCCTTATTTTATCCGCTTACAAAACGAAAGTCCCATGGCATTTGCGGGTTTGTGGGAAGAGTGGCTTTCACCTGAAGGAGAGACTCGGCGAACCTGTGCTATTCTGACAATAGCCGCAAACTCATTGATGCAAGAAATCCATCACCGTATGCCGGTCATTTTAACACCTTCAAGCGGAGCTATCTGGCTGGATCATTCCGGGACAAGAAGTTCTCCGCGAAAACTCCTTCGCCCTTTTCCTGCGGACAAAATGGAGGCATGGAGAGTTTCTCGAAAAGTCAGCGCCCCATCATTCGATAATCCCGATTGTCTTAAAAAACTGGATAAAGCTGAAACAGTAGAAAAAAAGCCAGATCCTCCTGCAGCGCAAGCTTCTCTGTTTGATTAAAGTTCCTCTATAATTTTGACAGCATCTGCATGGGCGACACGCTGCAGACCGTTTGCTCCAGCCCCTTGAGGATCTGCCTCAAATTGATAAACCATCTTTTGCCGCAAAGGTCGGAAGCTGACAGTCAAGGCTGAAAATTTATCAAACATTTTGCAGTCTGTAGAAGCTGACATTTTCACAAAAATAAAGTTCGGCGTGTTCAACTTCACAGTTGCCTCTATTTTCTGTTGCTCCTTCTTTCCAGAAAAATTGCCTGAAATTTTCAGTTTTGTACCCACCGCAATCTGACGGCTAGTGGTGATAATTAGTTTTGGGTTCTCTGAATTGAATCTCAGTTTTTCACGTAAAGAAATTAATGCCTCCAGGCGTACCTGGTCAATATTCTGTAATTCACTGAGGATTAACTCAAAATTTGCAGCATTGGTACTGACTTGGTCCACTTCCTTTATTTTCGTCATCCGTGACATTTCCCAGAGTAATTCCATTTCTGCTTGTGTCAGTTTATACTTTTCTGTCGTTGTTTTCTTCAACTGTGTCTGTGCAAATCCGTAAAGACGCTGCTTAAAACTATCAATTTGATCCTGATCAGAAGTGTAGTAGATGTTGAGATTACCTCTATCAGTATCCTCCCAAAAAGTAGGTCCAGAAAAAAGTAACCTGTTTGAAGTCATTTCTATAACTTGTGAAAAAGTTGCTTCCCCTAATACTTCCAGATCATCAAGTATGTCCTTTGCAATTCGATCTACAAAATTATCCATTCCTTCACGTTGATAGAATAAGGCTATTCCAAACTGCAGGACACGTACACCGTTGTTGATCAGGAAACCGCGAGCCATATCCTCTTTATTGAAATCCGGAGGACTGTCAACCTGTAGCATTTCACTGAGCATTCCATTCTGAATTTCAATGTCCCAGTTGTCATGATAAATCTGCTCCAGAATTTTTTTCATTTCAGTAGCGATCACATCAACAATAAAATACATTGCAGGACTATTACTGCCATGTTTGAAAATTTCTACTCCATAAATCCGCATATACATGAAACAGCGTTTTACGTGGTCGATCCTTTTGTGCTCCACCAAATATTTGATAAAATTTCCATAATAAAATCCCAAGTTATAAAGATTCCGCGGCTCATTATTACGTACACCATGTTTTATGGCAAAACGCAGCAAAGTATTGAAACGGATAATAATGATGTCAACTAATTCAGTATTATTCTCTTCTATCGCAGTCAAACCCAGTTTTGCCATTTCACCCGCTATCATCGAAGACAAATCAAATTCACCTTGTTCAAGCAGTCGTATATAAACATTACCCAGTAGGCGGAAACACTTTTGTTCGTAGAAACTTTGGTTGCGTTCCATTTCCCCAAATTGCCCCACCATTGTTTTAAAAGAAATGTCGGCGCGTACTTTTGGTGATACATTGAAAAAATCTGGAGCAATACCTTTTTTGAGACGGATATAATTTTGTATAGTCATGCTCATATCATGAACAATGTCTGCCTTTAATTCTTTGAAAGAGGAAAACTCAAGAATATCATCCAGTTGATTAAGTGCTTCAAATATTGAGTGCTGCTGATGTTCAACGATTTTTGGAATATGGGCCAGAGCACGGTTCCTCTTTGATGTGAGGGCGGTGATCTGAGCCATATTATTGTTATAAATACGGTAAATAATAGTAGTAGGTTTGGTTTGGCGCAGGATGTAGAAAACATAAGGGAAGGCGATTATTGAACAAATCGTCAGCAAGAAATGAGTATTGAAAATTCTGCTAGGTTCACGGATAAGTCCAATTTCTCCATAAATTTTGATTATCAGCGCATGTCCGCCGGAAAGGATTAAAAACCAAATGTAGAGCAGACTCGGAATATTCTTCATGTAAATATCGATCAGCTTAGGGATACTTTGTGACGCAATCGAAATTACCAGAATAAGTGTGCCAAGAATCATGCCCAACAGTGCCTGCCAGACTTCTGGGGCAAAACCAACATCGAGTTCATCGAATCCTCCAGGATTTACTCCGGAGAAGGATTCTACAAGTTCTGTATAAGGTACAAAGAGGTATTTACCGAAAATGGTGTCACTGATGACAATTACAAAGAGGATAAAAATAAATGAGGCAATAGAACGGCTGGCATCCGCGTAGGCAATCAACCGATAAAGGAATAAACTGAAAGATAAATTTGCACTCTTTTTATCTGTAAGTGCTTCCGAATTTACGGTAGAATCGTTTTCTGATTCAAGTACTGCGTTCATATAATTCTATAATTTGCTACTGAATGAATTAAGCTTGTTTAATAATTTGGATTGCTGAATTGCGCTCACACCCGGAAGTTCTTTTCCTTCCAAAAATTCAAGCGAAGCACCACCTCCTGTGGAAACATGGGTAATACGGTCACTGAGTCCGAACTGTTGAATCGAAGCCGCGGAATCACCGCCTCCAATAATTGTGACAGTACCTATGTCAGTTGCTTCCGCAAGACTTTGCGCGATAGCGTATGTACCTTTTGCAAAGGCTTCCATCTCAAAGACACCCATTGGACCATTCCAAAGCACAGTTCCGGAACGAAGTACTGCTTCGCAAAAAATATCAGCACTTTGCGGGCCAATGTCCAGAATCAGCCAGCCTTCAGGTGCACCTTCTTCTGCAGTTACTACACGCGTTTCTGCATTTTTATCAAAACGGTCAGCAATCACGGCATCAATCGGCAGCAACAGTTCAACACCTTTTTTCTGGGCCTTGTTTAGCAGTTCTTTTGCATAATCCAGCGAGTCTTCTTCCAGTAGAGAAGCACCGATTTTGTGTCCCTGTGCTTTCATAAAAGTGCAGGCCATGCCTCCACCGATGATCAAAGTTTGAACTTTGTCCAGTAGTTTTTCAATAACCTTAATTTTATCCGAAACTTTTGCGCCACCCAGAATTGCGGCAAAAGGTCTTTTAGGCTCAGAGATAGCACTGCCTAAAAACTGAAGTTCCTTACGTATCAAATACCCAACCGCGGATTCCGCAATAAATTCCGTAACTCCGGAAGTTGATGCATGCGCTCGATGGGCAGTTCCGAATGCATCATTGACATACACATCACCGAGTTTTCCCAACTCTTTGCAAAAATCAGTTTCATTCTTAGTTTCAGCTTTGTGAAAACGCAAATTTTCCAGTAAAACCACCTCGCCATTTTGCATGCTGTTGACCAGAATTTCGACTTCATGGCCGATGCAATCCGGAGCTAAAATCACCTTTTGTCCGAGAAGCCCTGAAAGTTCTTCCGCTACAGGTTTTAAACTCATCTTTTCAACCCTCTCACCTCCAGGACGTCCCAAATGTGACATCAGGACTGCTTTCCCACCTTGTTCAACAATATGACGAATTGTTGGCAAAGCGCCGGTGATTCGTCCGTTATCCGTAATTATAAGCTCATCATTCAACGGAACATTAAAGTCTACACGTGTCAATACACGCCGGCCTTCAAGGGGTAAAGCTTCAATGAATTGTTTGTCGATCATGCTCATTTTCTTCATTTTCCAAATTGAAAGGATGAAGTCAAAAATTATGAAACTGACAGCACTTTATGATTTTAAGAAAAATATCTCAAATGTTTACTCCATAAGATTACAATTGTTTGGTCTGCTCTCGCAAGACAGATTTACGAATTTTTCCAGTGGAAGTTTTAGGCAGTTCACTAAATACAATATTTTTTGGAATTTTAAATCCGGAAAGCTTTGTCCTGCAAAATTCAATTACATCTTTTTCATTGAGTGAACCAGCTGATTTCAGCACCACAAAAGCGCAGGGAGTTTCACCCCACTTTTCATCGGTACGTGCCACCACAGCAGCTTCCAGGATATCTTCATGTTGGTAAAGCACGTTCTCAATTTCGACACTGCTGATATTTTCACCACCTGAAATAATGATGTCTTTGCTGCGGTCTTTCAACTCAATGTAACCATCCGGATGCAGTACGCCTAGATCTCCGGAATGGAACCAACCGCCCGCAAATGCTTTCTCAGTTTCTTCAGAATTTTTGAGGTAGCCTTTCATCACGATATTGCCCTGCATCAGGATTTCACCCATTGTTTCACCGTCTGCCGGAACAGGTTTCATGGTTTCAGGATCGGCAACTGTCAAGCCCTCGAGAACGTGATAGCGTACCCCTTGCCGGCCTTTTAATTGTGCCTGTGTTGATTTGTCCTTTTGCGACCAATCCTCCTGCCACTCACATACAACAGAAGGACCGTAAACTTCAGTCAACCCGTAAACATGCGTCACATTAAATCCAGCCTCTTCCATACTGGCAATCACTGTTGGCGGTGGAGGCGCTGCGGCGGTCATCATTTCAACCCTGTGAGGCAGTTCACGCTGTTCTTCTTCCGGTGCAGAAGCAATCATATTCATCACAATCGGCGCACCGCACAGATGAGTCACGCTGTGTTCGGCAATTGAGTCGTATATATTTTTAGCAGATACTTTACGCAGGCAAACATGAGTTCCGGCAAGCAGTGTGACTGTCCATGGGAAACACCAACCGTTGCAATGAAACATAGGAAGAGTCCAGAGATAAACTGGCCGGTGCGGCATTTCCCATGCTAAAACATTTCCGGTCGACAGCAGATATGCTCCGCGGGTATGGTATACCACGCCTTTTGGAATACCGGTTGTTCCTGAAGTGTAATTTAGTGAAACAGCCTGCCAATCATCTTCAGGCAAAACGGCTTCAAAATCCGAATTGCCTTCTGCTAAAAAATCTTCATATTCTAACTCGCCTAAAAATTCTCCTGACTCGGTTTCCGGATCATCAATGTCAATCACCAGAATTTTACGTTTCACTTTAGCTAAAGTTTCCTTGATCAGAGGAGAAAATTCACGGTCTGTCAGCAAAACCTTTGTTTCCGCATGCTCAAAAATATTAGCCAGTGTTTCTGCTTCGAGTCTGATATTAAGCGAGTTCAATACCGCACCTGTCATCAGCACCCCAAAATGTGCTTCAAAAATAGCCGGAATATTCGGTGCCAGAACCGATACAGTATCTCCCTTCCCAATGCCTCTTTTTGACAAAGCAGAAGCTAGTTTGCAGCATCGCTGGTATGTTTCAGCCCACGTCCAGCTTCGGTTTCCATGAATTACAGAGGTTCGTTGAGGATGGACAAAAGCGGTTCTAGTTAGAAAAGTAATTGGCGACAGCGGAGTATAATTTGCCGAATTTTGCGGGAGACCTGTTTCAAAATGATTGGACATGATTTTTCTTTCAGCAACCTGCGTTTTGCAGGATTTAAGACATATTAACAGATTACACTATAAAAAAATGAAAGAGGATTGTCAAAGAGGACTTCACTCTTAAAAAATAAAATTAAAAATAAATTGTACAATACTTTGTAAATACTATAATTGGTTTGCCTCAAACAAAACTGGCTGCATTGATTATTATTTATACAACTTAAGAACTTTGGTGTAAGAATAATCACTTTACTCAACATACTCAATATACTCAATATACTCAACAGGACTACACATGGGACTTTTGACAACGACCATCGGTGCTTATCCGAAACCGGAATATGTAAAACTACCTGACTGGTTCGGCAACCTCGACACAGCAGACCCTACACGCGGATGGGCGGAAGCGAAAGCAGCGATGGGCCAGGAAGCTGAATCCATCATCAAGCGTGGGACTCATGAAGCAATCACCGATCAGGTAAATGCTGGAATTGATATTCCGACTGATGGTGAAATAGCCCGTGAAAATTATATCCACTATCACTGCCGCCACCTAGAAGGAATGGATTTTGAGAATCTTACCGAAAAAGCTTTGCGTACCGGAAATTACTCATCTTTCCTGCCAACCGTGCGTGGTCCAGTCAAGCCGCGGGATTTGTTTTTAGTTGATGATTGGAAACGTGCTCAGGAGGCCACCGACAAGCCGGTTAAAATTACTATGCCCGGACCATTAACAGTCGCTGATACTGTAGTTGATGAATATTACGGCAATCAAAAAGATTTTGGGAAAGCAATTGCGGAAGCACTCAATCAAGAAGTTCTTAGTCTCGCAAAAGCCGGTTGCAAATATATTCAAATCGATGAACCGCTCTTTGCGCGTTATCCGGAACGCGCGCTTGAATTTGGCATTGAAAATCTGGAGCGCGCTTTTCAGAACTGTCCAGAAGGAGTTACCAGAACTTCGCACATGTGTTGCGGATATCCTGATAAGATTGATGCAGTTGATTATCCAAAAGCACCTCGTGAATCTTATTTCCAAATTGCTGACGCGATGGAAGATTCATCTGTGATGGCTCTCTCTCTGGAAGACGCACATCGTTACAATGATTTGAGTTTGCTCGAACATTTTAAAACCACGACCATTATCTTTGGAGTAGTTGCAATTGCAAAAAGTAATGTTGAAGCAGTTGAAGAAATCCGCAAACGTTTGCTGGACGCACTTGAACACATTGATGCGAATCGTCTAATTGCCGGACCCGATTGCGGATTGGGAATTCTGGGCCGTGAACTGGCAATTCAAAAAATGCGTAACCTGAGTGAAGCCGCACACTCGCTTAAAACTTGAGTCAGCAGATGACAACACAAAAAACAATCTCTGTCGGTGAATTGAAACTTGGCAACGAAAAACCTTTCGTGCTCGTCGGCGGAATCAATGTGATTGAATCCGAAAGCATGGCCTTGAAAGTTGCGGAGACTTTCTGCTCCATTACGGAGCGCCTCGGAATTCCTTATATTTTCAAAGCTTCTTTCGACAAGGCAAACCGTTCCTCAATCGCTTCATTCCGGGGGCCGGGATTGGAAAAAGGTTTGCGGATCCTGGAAAAAGTTAAAGCCGAATTTGAGATGCCGATTCTGACTGATGTTCATGAAGCGGAACAGGCTGCACCTGCGGCGGAAGTCGCGGATGTGCTGCAGCTTCCGGCATTTCTCTCACGTCAAACGGATTTGGTGCTTGCTCTGGCGAAAACAAAAGCGGTTATCAACATCAAAAAAGCACAGTTTCTTGCTCCGCAGGAAATGGGAAATATTATCAAAAAATGTGAAAATTCCGGCAATGCTCAACTCATTCTTTGTGAACGCGGTTCAAGTTTTGGTTACAACAATTTAGTGGTTGATATGCTCGGATTTTCGGTACTGAAAGATTTTGCTTATCCGGTACTGTTTGACGTAACTCACGCGCTTCAACGTCCGGGCGGTTTGGGTGACGCTGCGGCTGGACGGAGGGAGTCTGTGCGTGAACTGGCCCTGGCGGGATTGTCCCAAAAAATTGCAGGACTCTTTCTGGAAGCACATCCTGAACCGGAAAAAGCACTTTGTGACGGACCATGCGCGCTTCGGCTGAATCAGCTCGAAGCATTTCTAAAGCAAATGAAAGCAATGGATGATATGGTCAAAACTTTTGAACCACTCGATACAGCTTAAAAAATTAACCTTTAATTTGAAACTACTTTATGACTCAGAATTTTCAGGGTAAATGTCACTGCGGAGCCGTCCGCTTTTCTTATCAAGGTGAGGAAATCAGCAAAGGAATCCGCTGCAATTGTTCGATCTGTGTGCGAAAAGGTGCACTAATGACAACTGAAGCAATTGCGCCGGAAGATTTTACAATTGACATAGAAGAAGGTGCTTTAGGTCTTTATGAATTCGGTACAAAAACAGCGAAACATTATTTTTGCAAAAAATGCGGAATTTATACTTTTCATCAAACTTTACGGAAACCAGGTTTTTACAAAGCAAACATCGGTAGTCTGGAAGGCGTTGATTCGTCTGCTCTTGAAGTGATTAATTTTGATGGTAAAAACTTACTTTAAGCGCATCACGTTTGAGTTGCCCTGCGTACCAAATCAAAAGCCATGCGTTCTGCCTCGCGCGTGGTTTCTTCCACATCGATTGTTTTAAGCTCATAATTTTCCATCAGCACTTTTCCATTGACCAGCACAGTACTCACATCAGCGGCTTGCGCAGAATAGGCAATTGAAGAAACCGGATTATGCCGCGGAAAATAATGCGGTTTGTTCGCATCCAGCAAAATCAAATCCGCACGTTTACCGACCTCAAGTGAGCCGATTTCATTTTCCAGTCCGAGTGCTTTTGCGCCATTAATTGTCGCCATCCGTAAAACTTGCTGTGCCGGAACGGATTCCGCATCTTCGGTAACAGCTTTGTTGACGAGTGCGGCGAGGTGCATTTCTTCAAATAAATTCACATTGTTGTTGCTGGCGGAACCGTCTGTGCCGAGTGCCACATTCACTCCTTTTTTCAGCAGCGAGTCAATCGGTGCAAAGCCGTTAGCCAGTTTCATATTACTGGTCGGATTATTAAGCACACTCACATTGTGCTTCCGCAAAAGTTCAATATCGTCTGCCGAAACGTGAACGCAATGTGCGGCTGCAGTTCTGCAGGCAAACATTCCCAATGCCGCCAAATGCTGAACTGGTGATTTTCCATACTTTTCTAAACAGTCCGCAACTTCCTGTCGACTTTCCGCAAGGTGAATGTGGATTACGGATTTACGTTTCAGCGCTTCTTCGGTAGTTTCACGTAGATATTCCGGACCACACAAGTACATCGAATGCGGACCGAAAAAAGCCTTGATCCGCCCATCTGCTTTGCCGTCCCATGAGTCGTGAAAGTCAACAGCGGCTTTCATGAAAGTTGGTCCTAAATCGCCAACCTCCAACAAAACCCCGCTCAAACAGGCACGAATTCCGGACTCTTTTACCACAGTTGCAACTTCGTTCATGTAAAAATACATATCCGAAAAACAGGTAACGCCGGATTGTATCAGTTCCAGAACACCAAGTTTTGCTCCCCAATAAACATGTTCAGCACTGAGGTGATCTTCAGCGGGTTTGATCTTTTCCAGCAGCCACGGCCAGAACGGTAGATCATCAGCATAATTCCGGAAAAGGGACATTGGAATATGCGTGTGTGCGTTAATCAGTCCAGGTAGTGCGATTTGATCGCTGGCGTCAATCACTTTGTCGGGCAGAAAATTTTCCGGAACCTTGCCTACTGCTAAAAGACATCCATCTTCAACTGCAATATCCGCGTTTTCCAGCACTTCATTTTTCGGATTAACCGTCAGTATGAGCGCGTTTTTGATTAGTAATTTCATCATGCTTTAAAAGGTGTTATGAGTATTGGGTCTCGTTAATTGTTTGCAACTTCTCTCCATGATAACACAGAATATCCACTTCTTTGATAACTATCATCGCCACCATAAACTAACCAGCTTTGGCGGATTCCAATCAAAGTCGGCAGGTATTTAAGAGCAGAAAAAGTTTTTGACATAATAGTTTTACCCATCTTTATTTCAAGCTGTGAGAGTTCAGCATCCTCTTCAAAAACCACATCAACCTCCCGACCTCGGCTATCTCGAAAATAGTACAGTTCAGCTTGTTGAATCTTATTGTATCTGTGTTTCCATAGTTCACTAAGAACGTACGATTCAAAAATTGCTCCTGCGAGAGGATGCTGGATTAATTGTTCTGCCGAGCGAATTCCGAGCAAATAGCAAACAAGTCCGCTATCGTAGAAATAGAGCTTAGGAGCTTTGATTACTCTTTTATTGAGGTTCTTGTAGTATGGAGCTAAACGCTTGATGACATAAGATGCTTCCAAAATTGAGAGCCACTGTTTGGCGGTTTTTTGGTCAATTCCGCAATCACTTGCAAGCGAGCTATAATTAAGTACCTGACCATTTCTTCCAGCACAGAGTTTTAAAAAATTCTCAAACAACACCAAATCCTTAACTTGGAAAATAGAGCGAATATCGCATTCCAGATAAGTATTGGTGTAGAACGAATACATCTCAGTTGGATTCAAATTTTCTTTGAATATTCTGGGATAAAATCCGTAATAGAGTACCGATTCAAGTGCTGGTGGAGTCACACTGTGACTGTAGATTTCATGATAAGAAAGCGGAAGCAATTTTGCGATTGCAGTGCGACCAGCCAATGATTGATTTAAGCTGTCCATCAGTTCCAGTTGTTGACTGCCAGTCAATATAAATAAACCATTTTGATCTTTTGCATCAACCACTCCCTGGATATAAGAAAGCAAGGATGGTACTCGCTGAATCTCGTCAAGAATCACA
>JACNKY010000382.1 GCA_014381795.1 Pseudomonadota bacterium
GACTACGGCGATTAGTGGCTGGTCTAGAAAGAATTTATTTTCTTCTCCGCTAAATACAATCCTGACATTACTGACCTTGTTGTTGTTGTGGAAAAGTCTGCCTCCGCTTTTTGAGTGGGCTGTTGTCAATTCTATTTCCTCTGCAGATTCACGTGAACAATGCTGGAACCAGATGTCGTCTCCGGGCGCAGGAGCGTGTTGGGCTTTTATCAAGGACCGTGTGGAACTTTTCACTTATGGATTCTATCCTCATGAATTGCGCTGGCGTGTAAATATCTCTTTTTTACTGCTGGCATTAGCATTGGTTCCGGTACTTTATGAGAAATTACCGCACAGAAAATATGGACTCCTTTATTCTGCTGCTTTCCCTTTTATTGCTGGCTGGTTACTAGTTGGAGGATTTGGATTAGAATCCGTTGATACAGATCAATTCGGCGGCATTATGCTCACGCTGATTCTTGGTGTTACAGGCATTTCATTTTCTTTGCCGATAGGCGTGGCTCTGGCTCTTGGACGTCAGTCGAATATGCCTGTGCTGAGAATTCTATGTGTGCTTTTCATTGAGTTTATCCGCGGAGTTCCGCTAATTACGTTGTTGTTCGTCGCCTCAACAATGCTAAATTATTTCTTACCCCCTGGCACCGTCTTTGCGTTACTGGTGCGAGTCTTAATCATGGTTACACTCTTTGCGTCAGCCTACATGGCGGAGGTTATACGCGGTGGTTTACAGGCAATTTCCAAAGGACAGCATGAGGCCGGTGATTCTCTTGGACTTACTTATTGGCAAGCACACCGCTTGATTATCTTGCCACAAGCCATGAAAATTTCAATTCCCGGTATTGTGAGCAATTTCATTGGTCTTTACAAAGATACGACTCTGGTGTTAATCATCGGCATGATGGATATTCTTGGACTTGGAAATGCTTCGTTAGCTGATGCGAAATGGGCAGGATTAGCCATGGAGGTTTATATTTTCGTTGCCTTATATTTCTTCATTAGTTGTTTCAGCATGTCACGTTACTCACTTTATCTTGAAAAGAAACTTCATACTGGTCATTAAGAGTTTAAAACTCAACTAAAAACTTCTCATGTCTACTACAGCCAATACAAAAACAAATGAATCAGAAGTCATGATTTCTATCAACTCCATGCACAAGTGGTTTGATGATTTTCATGTGCTCAAGAATATCAACCTCGAAGTAAAGCGTGGCGAAAAGATTGTCATCTGTGGACCTTCCGGTTCAGGAAAATCCACCCTTATACGCTGCATAAACAGGTTGGAAGAACATCAGCAGGGCAGTATAATTGTGGACGGTACAGAACTAACCGGTGACCTCAAGCACATTGAAATAGTACGTTCAGAAGTAGGAATGGTTTTCCAGCATTTTAATTTGTTTCCGCACCTGACTGTTCTTGAAAACTGCACGCTCGCAATGATTTGGGTGAGGAAAACACCAAAAGCAGAAGCCGAAAAAATAGCAATGGAATATCTTGAAAGGGTGAAAATTCCTGAACAGGCCAAAAAATTTCCGGGGCAGCTTTCTGGTGGACAGCAGCAGCGTGTCGCTATAGCACGTTCATTGTGTATGAATCCCAGAATTATGCTTTTCGACGAGCCAACTTCCGCGCTTGATCCTGAAATGATTAAAGAAGTTTTGGACGTGATGATTGAACTTGCGGAAAGTGGAATGACCATGCTCGTGGTTACTCATGAAATGGGTTTTGCAACTGCAGTCGGAGATTGCGTTATCTTCATGGATGGAGGAGAAATTATTGAGATGAATGCGCCGAAAGAGTTTTTTAATAATCCTAAACATGACCGTACCAAGCTCTTTTTGAGCCAGATTCTTTAACACTGATTGGAATGGTTTATGGTTGAGCTGAACATCGGTCCAGCCTTTGCGGATTTTGCAACCTCTGCTTCTGAAGATCAAGTTAAGGACATTTTCCGAAAGTTTCTTCTTCAAAATAAACTAACATTGCTACGGTCGTTTTTTACAGTATTCCTCTTATTTATCGTAGCTTCACAATCCATTCAGGCGCGTCACAAGTGTCCTAAAGTTCCGGCACCACCGGGATTGATGGGTGTTTTCAGCAGTTCCACTCTTATACCTTCCGGCAGTACAATGGCTGCAGCGCGTTCATCGGAAACTTCAGGATGTGAACAGGGTCATCCCTCAGAAAATTTTTACAAACCGAAGACCAAGCGTGTAGCTTTGTTCCTCAAAGATAATTTCCTGCAGCTAAAACTGGAAAGTGCTCAGGGTCAGGGTCAGCATCTGGATGCACTGGCTAACCTGGCAGGCTGTACTACGGGTCATGCTGATTTTGCGGTACTGATCCGGAATAATTATGTTCAGGTTTTTGATACAGAATTATTGGATCTGCAGCCGGAATCTAACATAAATGGAGCAGTTCAAACCAGCGAACGTCTTTTAAATTTAATGTCAAACTCTCCTTTACTTGCCTCCAGTTGTGAATCCGGTTAAACTCAATATAAGGATTCGTCTAGTACCTGCAAAATATCC
>JACNKY010000318.1 GCA_014381795.1 Pseudomonadota bacterium
CCGGAAAATATAAAAGTGAGTCCGTACATGCTTGATGGCAAATCTACTTATGCCTTGGAAATGCTTGATGAAAATGGTGATCCGCTAAAAGCATACATGACTGAAGAGGGAGTTCTACTGCGTCTGAGTAACGGTCAGCTTTTAGACAAACCCCTTACTCCACATGAAGCAGCTCAGAAAATTTCTGAATTATAAAAACTAAAGTAAATTTATCTCAGTCTACTGCTTTTGTAAACGCAGTCTGATCTGTATAATAGTTTAATTACTTTAGACGCTTAAATTTTAAAATATTTTTTGTAAGCCCAATAAATGGAATTTCTCAAATATCATGCTCTCGGTAATGATTATCTGGTTCTCACTTCCGAAAATCCGGAGTCTGCGGAAGTAGAACTGACAGTTGAGCAAGTTCGTCAAATCTGCCACCGTAATTTTGGTCTTGGTTCAGATGGAATTTTAGTTGGTGGAAAAGACAGTTCAGGAAATGCCTTTAGACTGACGATCTTTAATCCGGATGGAAGTAAAGCAGAAAAAAGCGGAAACGGAATCCGGATTTTTGCACGCTCGCTTTGGGATCGTAAAATGGTAAATGAGTCTCCTTTTCAAATCATGACCTCAGGAGGGCTTGTCAGCGCGCAGGTCGAAAGTTCCGGAAAATTTGTGACCGTGGAAATGGGCAGTGTTAGTTTTCAAAGCGACAGCATACCGGTGAGCGGAAAAAGCAGAGAAGTCCTGAATGAAACCTTGGAAATAGCTGGAGAAAAAATATCATTCTGTGCCGCCACCATAGGAAATCCACACTGCATTGTGCTTAATCAAAATGTTTCTGCAGAAGAAGCCGGACGTATTGGACCTTTGCTTGAAATACATCCGAACTTTCCAAACCGCACAAATGTTCAATTTTTGGAAGTACTGAACCGCAACACAATCCGGATTGAAATCTGGGAACGTGGAGCCGGTTACACTTTAGCTTCCGGAAGCAGTAGCAGCGCCGCTGCTTCCGTGGCGCACCGGCTGGGTTTTTGTGATGCTGAAATCGCGGTATTAATGCCGGGCGGACAAATCGACATCGTAATTAGTGAAAATTACGAGATCACCATGAAAGGTTCTGTCACTCGAATCGGTAAAATGTCACTTGATTTAGAGTGCCTGGATTTCGAGATTCCTGCATGATCGAAAGTTTATTGGGTGTCTTGACCATAGGTTTCCTCCTCGGAGCACCGGCAGGAATAACTCCGGGTCCAATGTTGGTGCTGATTATTTCCGAAACATTTCGTCACGGAGTCCGCGCAGGAGCAAAAGTGGCTTTTATCCCTCTGCTGACAGATTTACCGGTTGTATTGGTTTCCGGATTTTTATTCGCAAAAATTTCAAATGTGGATTTCCTGCTCGGCGTAATTTCCATCGCCGGCGCAGTTTTCATCACATATCTTGGTAGCAGAAGTATCAAACTAGCCGGGGCCGAAATTCCGGATCATACTCCCAAACCTCTCCGCTTGCGAGAGTTATTAATCGCAAACTTGACAAATCCAAACCCATACCTTTTTTGGTTTACTGTTGGCGCGCCGCTGATGGTGCGTTCCTTTCAGCAGAGTGTGAGTTTAGGCACCGCATTCCTCTTCAGTTTCTATCTTGGTTTGATTGGAGTAAAGTTTCTACTGGCAATCTTGGCGGGGAAATCCCGCAGCTTTTTGCAGGGAATTTGGTACAGACGCATCATGCAGTTTCTCGGTTTTGCATTACTTGGATTCGCACTATTTCTGCTTCGGGACGGTCTGATTCTTCTTGGTCTTTACCCTCAGGGATAATTTACGCAAGGACAATCCTCTATATTTGCTCGACATAATGAGAAAGTGCTTATAGTATTCTACATTGAGGCTCTGCTTAACTCATGATGTTCACTTAGTAATATTGAAATTCACCACTCAGTTAAATTATGTCAATCAACATCTCCACTTTACTTGAATCCCGAACTGCATGTGAAAAAGCGGATGCGGCTGATCCTTTACGTAACCAGCGGGAGGATTTTTACTTGCCGCAGGGACTGATTTATTTGGACGGGAACTCTCTGGGGCCAATGCCTAAAAAAGCGCTCGAACATTTGGAGAAGGCCATCAGTAACGAATGGGCTGAAGAGCTGATTAGCAGTTGGAACAACGCAGGTTGGTGGAAGCTACCGCAAACACTGGGTGAATTGATTGCTCCTGTTGTTGGCGCAGCTTCAGGTCAGATAATTGTTTCCGACTCAACTTCGCTGAATCTGTATAAAACTGTCCATGCCGCTTTGGCTTTGTCTCAGGGACGCAATGTTCTAGTCTCAGAGTCAGACAGTTTTCCAACCGATCTTTATATCCTAGAAGGAATCACATCAACTCAACAAAACATTCAAAGACGCTTGGTGGGCATAGATGGAGATTCGCTGGAGGAGTTGCTTGACGATAATGTTGCAGTGGTTACTCTATCACATGTAAATTACCGTACCGGTGAACTACTCCCGATTGAGGAACTTGTCAAAAAAA
>JACNKY010000002.1 GCA_014381795.1 Pseudomonadota bacterium
ACGGGATGTTTCGGTGCGGCGGTTGTTCCGGCAGAGGGAGAGTGATTGCCCTGCTGATCATGATTGTGGGTCTTACTATTATGGCCTGGACCCTAAGTAATTTCCGTTAAGAAGAGGAAGGACGATGAATCCTTTGTCACTCAAAAAATTAAGCTTTGCTAAAATCCTCAATTCAACAGGGCTGCTGGTTTTGGTGTTGCTCTGGATTTTGCCTACCGTCGGTTTGCTGGTGAGTTCATTCCGTGACAAGGATCAACTTGCACTCTCAGGATGGTGGACAGCGCTTTCAACCGCGGAACGAAATGAATTCAGGAGGACCGGTATTCCGGATGAACAGTATAAACGAGATGGGAGATATGTTATTTCCGGAAAACTACTTGAACCAGGAGGTAAAATAATTCAGACCTTCAGTACAAATTTCCGTAAGTTGACTGCGAATACAGCCGGAGAAACCGCAATATTTAAAGACGGCAGTCTTTTTACACTGCAGGAAAACGGTGATTATGAATGGATTTCTGCTGTGCCTTTCAAGCACAAACGCGGAAAAAGGATTTTTTATGTTGCGAAAGTTCCGCCTACTTTTTCATTGGACAATTACCGAGAAGTTTTAGCTTCAGAAGGAGTTGGGCAATCTTTCATCAACACGCTGAAAGTCACAATTCCGGCAACTGTAATTCCTATCATGATTGCCTCTTTTGCCGCATATGCTTTTGCCTGGATGAAATTTCCTGGAAGGCAGTTCCTCTTTGTTTTTGTAGTTGGGTTACTGGTGGTACCGCTGCAGATGTCATTGATTCCTTTGTTGAGCATGTACAATGACATAGGAAATTATTTTGGTGTGGCAGCAAAATCGTATCCTGGAATATGGCTGGCACATACCGGTTTCGGGTTGCCGCTCGCAATTTATTTACTGCGTAACTATATGGGCAGTTTGCCTCGTGAGATCATAGAATCCGCCAAAATTGACGGGGCGACACATTTCCAGATATTTACACGTTTGGTTCTGCCTTTATCTGTGCCTGCGTTGGCTTCATTTTGTATTTTTCAATTTCTATGGGTGTGGAATGATTTGCTGGTCGCACTCGTGTTTCTGGGCAAAAAAGATGAACAAATTGTACTAACCTCAAAATTACGGGAACTGTTAGGTTCACGAGGTGATAACTGGGAGATATTAACCAGCAGTGCTTTCATCTCGATTGTTGTACCGTTACTTGTATTTTTTGCTCTGCAGCGTTACTTTGTGCGTGGATTGGTTACCGGTTCCGTTAAGTCCTGAAACACAAATTTATTGATTGTCAGTTACTGATAACGGCGGGGGCAAAAAAAACAAATTAGTGGTTTCAGAGTTTTGACGAAGCCATCCAATAATAACTTATTTTATTTTAAGAAAAAAATGAATTCTCCGAATAATTATCTCAATGTGACAATGAGTGAAGACTGGTGGAAATCAGCAGTTTTTTATCAGATTTATCCCAGAAGTTTTTGCGACTCAAACAACGACGGCATCGGTGACCTCCAGGGAGTTACGAAAAATCTAGATCATCTTAATGATGGAAACGGCGGAGGTTTAGGGATTGACGCAATATGGCTTTCTCCTTTTTTTCCTTCACCTCAAGCAGATTTTGGTTATGATGTGAGCGATTATTGTAATATTGACAAGGACTACGGCACTCTGGAAGATTTTGATAATTTGGTTGCGGAAGCACATAAACGTGAGATCAAGGTGGTTTTAGATTTAGTGCTCAATCACTCATCAGACCAACATGAATGGTTCAAAGAATCCAAGTTGGACCGCACTAATTCTAAAGCAGACTGGTATGTTTGGGCAGATCCAAAACCAAACGGGGAACCGCCGAATAACTGGCTTGCCGTTTTTGGAGGTGCCGCCTGGACTTATGACCCGCAACGGGAACAATATTATCTGCATAACTTTTTAGCAGAGCAGCCGGATTTAAATTGGTATAATCCGCAAGTGCGTGAAGCACTGGCTGAGGTAGTACGTTTCTGGATGAACCGGGGTGTTGACGGCTTCCGGCTGGATACAGCAAATTATTATGCACATGATCGGGAATTACGTGATAATCCAAAACGACCTGCTGATTCAAAACTGCTGGAAGACGGTCAAGAAGCAAATCCGTTAAGCGGCTACATTACCAAGTATTCAAAAGATCGTCCTGAAAATATTGAATTTATACACTATTTACGTAAGATTTTTGACGAGAAAGCAGGTTTTACTTCGATTGGTGAAATAGGCAGCAGTGAAGGTTTGGATGAAACGCTGAAACTCGGTGCGGATTATGTGAAACATGGTGACGGACTGCATATGGCCTACACTTTCGCGATGCTTAGTAAAGAGATGAACGCAGAGTACTTTGATCATGTAGTACGTTTTACAGAGGATATGATTGAAGACGGTTGGCCCTGTTGGTCACTCAGTAATCATGACTGTACCAGAATGATGACTCGTTTTAACTGCTTCGCTGAACGTGAAGGATTTCAGCAA
>JACNKY010000001.1 GCA_014381795.1 Pseudomonadota bacterium
TTGTGTCAATGCCGCCTCGGGTGCTGTAGCGGGTTTTGATCAGTAATTCTTCAGGTTCAAGCAGGGAGTATAAATCTTTAAAAATACGCGCTGTTACTCCTTCTTGGAAAATTCCGACATTACGGAAAGTCAGGAAATAATATTTTAGCGCTTTTAGTTCAAGTAGTTTTTGCCGGGGAATATAGTCAACCCAGACTATTCCTGTGTCAGGCAGTCCAGAAAAAGGGCAGACCGCGGCAAACTCGTTCATTTGATAGCTGACACGCTGCCGTGGACCAGCATAATCAAATGTTTCCAGAAAACTAGGCTGAATTGTACTTTCGTCCTCAAAATCAAAAACCCGACCTTCTGCATAATCAATACTGGAGGTATCCATAAAATTTCTCAATTAAGGGTTGCGTTATGTTAAAGAATAAGGATAATGTGAAGATTTAGGCAAGTAACTTTTCAGCATTGATAAAACGCTGCTCTGAGTAAAAAAATTACTGATGATAAAAAGGAAACTTGGTCTTATACTCACCGTGTCTTCAATATTTCTCTGGTTCATCGACAGATTTTCATCCATAATATCAGCTAATTTTAGCAGGATTTTGTGCGGAGATCTTTATTTACGGCCTGTTAATGGCATTCTCGGTGATCTTTCCTGTGGATTTAACGCGGACATGCATTTTACCGCTTTGATGTTTCTTGTTTTGATTACTGGAATTGCACTCATTATCATATCACTCGTTCGGAATGAAGTGCATTAAAAAAATTCTCAAGATCCTATGACTAGACTGGAACTAAAACAAGCTCTTGAAACCATTTTATTTGTCGCAACCCATCCTCTTGCCCCTAAACAACTGGCAGAAATCATTGGAAAAGTTGAGACAAAAGAGCTAAAGGAGATGGTCGCAGAGCTTAATCTGTCCTATGAAAAATCCAAGCGCGTTTTCCGGATAGACTCAGTTGCGGACGGTTTACAGATGCACACACTTCCGGAACATAAGAAATGGGCGCAGTCGCTTGAAACCGTCAAGACCATCAAACTTTCCCCTGCAGTCATGGAAACTTTAGCCATTATTGCCTACAAACAACCCATTACGAGAGCAGGTATTGAATTTATTAGGGGAGTTGATTCGTCCCACACTATCCGACGGTTAATGCAGCAGAAACTAGTTCGTATTGTTGGTCGTGAAATGCTTCCGGGACGTCCCGGTATTTATGGTACCACCAAAAATTTCCTCGAAATATTCGGCCTCACCAATCTCAAATTTCTGCCTACTTTAACTGAACTTGACATGGGCAAGCTGCCTGGAGAAAATCAACTCGAACTACCGCTTGAAGAAGATTCCGAATAGATTTTGCTAAAGAACGTACAACATAGTGCTTATAAGATTGGCAGTAATTTTACGAACTGCTTTACGTCAGCCATAGAGCAAGTCAAACCTGTCCGTCAGGAAAATATTTCCGTGTCAAGAACCATAATATCCAATAATATGCCGCCAACGTGACAAGAAAAATATACTCCACCGCAGGCATGGGTATAGCTGATATTTGCGCTTCAATTTTCTTTTTATATTTATTGTACAAAACTGTATCAGCAATTCTTGACTCCACCTCGCTCATAAGTCTGAACTTAAAAAAATAAGGTTTGACCCGCAGTACATGTAATGGTTCAATCACCGCATCCGGAACTTTTGTGCGTTTCAGTTGCCATAACCCTGGCCCTGTAATCTGGTGACTCTGCAGCGCCGGTGCCATGTATGTGCCCAGCAGTACAGTTGGTATAATAACAAGTACGATGGCTATTGTACCACGCCGGATATCACCCCAGTTAATAATGTCCATTATTCTCAATTGATGGATTGTGTGTATTTAAAGGATAAGATAATGTAGCATGATTGACACAATGATCAATCCAGATATTCGCATAAATTAATCAAAAAGGGATTTGCATGAGCAAACATCATAAACAAAAAAAAGAATCTAAAAAAGCTCATCGCAGGCAAAATGCCCGTAGGCTGGTTACCATTACCAGTGTCTTGATCCTGTTATTCGCAGGCTGGCTCTGGTATGAAAGTCTGGAAGAGGATAACAATCTGGCTGCTATCGGGCAGGGAGAAAACGTAGTGGTTCAAGTTCATGACCCAGGTTGACCTTCCTGCCGTGCACTCAAGCGAGTGGTCAACTCGCTCCAACCTGAATATGAAGGAAAAATACGGTTTCTAGTTGCAAATCTAAACTCCAGCGAAGGCCGTTGGTTTGCGGAATATCATAACGTCAGCAAAGTCACTCTGCTCTTTTTTAAACCTGACGGGACAAAAATAAGTTCTTTGAACGGAGAACAGGAAGCGGAGTTTTTACGTCGTGTATTTGATCGTGGTTTTAAGCTGAAATAAGAGCAGCGGCTGCGTCAGGACACTCAAAGTTGGTAATCATAAGCAATAATAATCGGAGCGTGATCAGAAAAGCGCTCTGCTTGATAAATCGCTTCCTCGCTCGCCAGTGCTGCAATTTTGG
>JACNKY010000114.1 GCA_014381795.1 Pseudomonadota bacterium
AGTTGGTAGGAAACAAACAAACTCAAATGTACGACGGTTCAATGGTCGAATGGACAGCCGATGCTTCCCTGCCAATGGAGCGAAAAGTCAATTATTAAATAGATTTTGTTTTTCTCTCCTGCAGTAAACACTAGTTTTTTAAACAAGCCGAAGAAGACCTTGGTGATGTTTGCGGGAGTTCTTTTTATTTCGGGTGCGGTACTACTCAGTACTGCATCCGTTTCTCTAGCCTACGGTGAACATTCACAAAGGCTGGCAGCAAATCTTCTAGTACTTCAAGGTGACTTAAGGAAGTTACTGGAAACGGACACTTCCGACATCCACCGCCATAGTTTAAGTCTCCGAATCGAGGAAAGACTGGGACTGCTCGCTCTGTTGGTACGCTCAGCAAATGAGCAGAATTCTGCAAGAAATACACACAATCCGGAAGAGTTCCGGCAGTTGCTGTTTCTGTTTGGTTCTAGTGAATTTAAACCACTTTTGAGTAAACTGGAGAGTCTTTCCAGAAAATATCCGTTAGTCCTTTCACCTATTCTGCAATCAACTTTTTCACCTGTATTTTTCAAAAAAGCAGAAGAGATGCACCTGCGTCTCTGCTCCGGATGTCACAGCGGTGCAATGGCAGGAAATGCTTTGCCTGCTTTCGACCTTTTTAAACAATCACGTTCTATTTCACGGCTGGAGTTTGCTGCAAGAATGTTGACAGGACTACGCGGGGATCAGCTCACTTCTTTGCAGAATCCTTTGACTGATACAGAACTTTCTGTACTCATCTCTTATTACAGAAATGAAGTCAATGAGCTGTCAAAGTGAGTAAAATATTTTATGATTAATTTACTTTGAAGAACATTAATTAAACGTGGAGGGCAATCATTAAAGCACAATTTGGGTGCCAATGCCCTGATCTGTGAAGAGCTCTGCTATTACAGAGTGAGGATCTGTACCATTTATTATTTGAGCAGACTCAACTCCGTTTTTAACGCAGTAAAGTCCGGCACTAACCTTAGGCGCCATGCCGCCGCTAATTACATTTTTCTTGATCAGCTTTTCTGCTTCAACTGCGGAAAGTTGTCCTCTCAATTTTCCATCTTCAAGAACTCCATCCACATCGGTCATAAATATTATTTTGTATGCACCGAGAGCGACCGCAATACGTGACGCAGTTGTATCTGCGTTTATGTTATAGGTGACACCATCTTTACCTAAACCAATTGGAGAAACAACTGGTAAAAAACCTTGTTTGAGCAAGACCAGCAACAATTCCGGATTTACACTTGCTATTTCTCCTACATAACCTAAATCAACTCCACCTGCATGTTGTTTTTTACGAGCTTCAATCAACAATCCGTCTTTACCACTTACTCCAACTGCTTTTCCACCGAAAGTGTTAAGGTGAGTAATTATTTCTTTGTTAACAGTACCTGAAAGCACCATTTCTGCGACTTTCAGGTTTTCTGAACTGGTCACTCTCAAACCGTCTATAAAAGAAACTTCCTGCCCTAATTGTTCCATGGCTTTTGAAACTTCAGGACCGCCGCCATGCACAATCACGGGCAGCATACCCAGAGACTGAAGCAACACAATATCCTGGGCAAAGCTGTGTTTAAGTTGCTCATCAATCATCGCCGCACCGCCATATTTGATGACTACTATTTTAGCATTGAAACGCTGGATGTATGAAAGTGCTTCTAAGAGTAAATTTTTATTTTCCTCGGTAAACATCACTATTTAAAGTTACTTTATTTTAATGCATTTAAAAAAACATTAAATTATGATTATCTGCAAAGATGCAGTTAAATTGACTGCACGAAACTAGAAAGAGGCTCTTTTATGAACGGAAAGGTACAATCAGTTTTTGATTGAGACGCAGACTACTTGCGGACTTGAGTTCATTTAAGGCAACCAGTTTTTTGACTGTTGTCTGATAGAACCTGGCAAGTCTCCAGAGAGTATCACCATTACGTACTCGGATAATCCTGTGCCTGACTTTAGGAGCGTTGTTTGAACTTGTTTTTGCCACTATAATCTTTTGAGGTTTTTTACGCCCTTTTGCCGGTGCTTTTACATAAAACCTCATTCCTGTGCGCAACTGTTTCGAATTTGTTAATCCGTTCCAGCTCATCAATTTTTTAACAGTAGTTTTATAGCGTAAGGCTAAATGTGAAAGGGTCGTATTTCTCGGAACCCGAATTATATTTGCTGCGCTGGGAAGTTTAGAGTTTGATACTTTACGGTATCCGATTACCAGCCTCTGTCCTGCCCTAAGCGAATTAGGGCTGGAAAGTTTGTTCCATTTTATTAATTTTTTCACACTGGTACGGTATCGTTTTGCAATTACTGAAAGCGATCCCCCCTTTGGCACCCTGATTCTCTGCGCAATCAGTCTAGGACTTGAAGGTGCAGAAACCCCTCCGACTTCTTTAAAAACTCTCCAGGTTGGAACATAAGTTTTCATCCGTCGATTTACACGTAAAACGGATTTTGAATTCAGTTTGTTCCA
>JACNKY010000314.1 GCA_014381795.1 Pseudomonadota bacterium
TTCAGGAAAACACGGCACGGACAAAGGGACGTTACTATGGATTTAAGTGACGATGTTGAATTGTTGAAAGGCCGTGACATTTTCATTCTTGATGATATGGTGCGTACGGGTGGAACAATTGCTGCGAATATCAGTGCAATCTATGAATCAAATCGCAGCCGTCCCGCAAATATATTTTTCTACAGCACACATGCTACTATCTCTTCGGAAGCCCGCGAAAATTTAAATTCTCCTTACCTGAATCAATTTATCACGAGCAATACGATTCCAAGTGTTCTTAACAGAGATGATCAGGGGCGGCTGCGGAAAAAAATTGTTGTACTGAAAATTGAAAAATGGATTGCTAACGCAATAAGACATTGTCTGGAAGAAGCACAACTTCCTGATGAAATTTATGGTATAAATTCTGTTACTCAGGCCGATGAATTTTACGAAGTTGATCTCTCTACAAAAAATCCTCTGCATAATAAGTCCCGCGTTCAACAGTACGAATTAACAATCTGATTATGTCTCAAGACGAAAATACTCTCATCCTTGGAATTGGTGGAGTTGGTATGCACCTGGCTCAGCGTTTGGTGCATGAAGGTTACCCTGTGACCGTTATTGAATCTGACCCTGATTTGCTGGGAAAAGCAGCTGAGGAATTGGATGCCCGCTTGATTTGCGGGAATGCGATGCAGCTTTCAAGCTGGAGAGAAGCTCATGCTGAGAATATGGAACTGATGATTGCTACCACCAACGATGATTCCACCAATATGCTGGCTTCGTTGATCGCAGACAGATTCGGCATTGAACGTAAAATTGTACGGGCCCGCTCTATTGATTTAGTGGACGGAAGTATTTTATCTCAGGATGACCTGAAAATTGATTTGATAGTCCATCCTGAAGAACTGGTGGCACAGGAAATTTTTCGACTTGTGCAGCGTGCGTCTTGCAACGACCTTACTCCAGTTGGTGATGGAAATATGCGTGTGCTTGCCATGCGTATCAACGAGGATTCTCCCCTGCTTTTCAAAACACCGAAAGAACTTTCCGCTACTCATGCTGAATATAATTTCAGGGTTGTGGCGATTGCACGTGGAATATCTACTATTATTCCTCAGGCAGATGAAAAGATAAGGCCTTCCGATCAGGTTTTTATCATGGCTCGCACAGAAGATATGATGCCTCTGATGGACATGATGAAAATAGAGCATAAAAATATTGAATATATGATGATTCTTGGCGGTGGTTTAGTAGGAAGAAGAGTAGCGCAACTTTTGGAGAAAGAAGTAGAGATAAAACTCATTGAAAATAATCCGGAACGTGCCGAAGAACTGGCATCAGAATTAAAAAATACTGAGGTAATTCATGGTGATGGGACAGATGCTAATTTGCTTGTAATGTCCGGACTGGATTCTACAGAATCTTTTATTGCGACAACCGGAGATAATGAAACAAACATCATCAGTTGTCTCCTGGCCAAACATTTAATGAATAGAAATAATCGTGATCAGCGTGGCGGACAAGGAAAGACGATTGCGTTGGTCAACAAGGAAGATTATTTGGTTTTAGCATCCACAATTGGTTTGGACATTGCCCTTAACGCAAAAATATCCGCAGCCAATGAAATACTCAAGTTCGTACGACGAAATGAACTGTTATCAGTGGCGCATCTGCACGGTGTAGATGCCGAAGTTGTTGAACTGATTGCTTCACCGAAATCAGAAATTATACGTAAACCAATAAAAAAATTAGCGAACTACTTTCGTCAGCATAACATTTTGATTGGCGGGGTAGAGCAAGATGGAGTTTGGAAAGTCGCAGTAGGTACCACTGAAATAAAACCGCACAATCGTGTGGTTGCTGTTTGTTCCTCACAAAACCTGAAAAAAATAAGACAGTTATTTCATTGAAATAATTAGCTATATTCCTCCACAAAATCTTTTTATATTTATTTAAAATAAAACCTACCATTCTTAAATGAATGGGTATATACTGTTTCAATGAAATTTATGTTGAGTGGTGTAACCGGGATATTATTGCTTTCTGTGACAGCTTGCAGCCAGGAGCGAAGATATATTTACCCACAGGGACAACGTCTCGAACTTCAAAGGATCTGCCGTTCTGTAACTGCCGGAAATTCAAACAGGTTTATGGTTTTATTGGGAAAAATTTACCCCCTGAACAATGATGGTCCAACTGCTCCATTGGAAGAAATCAGCACAACTCTGGAAGATGCAGGTTATTTTTGTGGGCCTTATCGCTTAAAAAACTCGGCTTGTCCTACAGGTAAAAACAGAAGACTTGATAAGTCTGCGTGTGCCTTTTCAAGATAAGTATTTGAAATAATTTGATTAATGTTAAATAATAAAATACAGCATTCTTCATTATGACCTGCAATAATTATAAATCACTTCACTTTTGTAAAATATTTATCCAACCATTTGGAACGCTAAATTAACATGGACAGTAAATTGCACCCGACCAAGAGTCCGTTTTATTTATTAACAAAAACTGCAATTAGAACAGAAATTTATTGGACGAGGAGCATGGATGCCATCGAACACTAAAAATAATAATTTGATCGTAGGCCTTGATATTGGTACTACAAAAATATGTGCAATTGCGGTCGAAGGCGATAACGTAGATGAATTGAATGTGGTTGGTGTCGGCACGGCGAAATCAGATGGATTACGCAAAGGTGTTGTTGTTAACATTGAAAAGACAGTCAAAGCCATTAAAAAGGCAGTTGAAGAATGTGAGCTAATGTGCGGAGCGCAGATTCGTTCAGTTTATGCAGGAATTGCAGGACATCACATTAGAGGACAGAACAGTCGCGGAATGGTCACGGTTTATCATAACCGGATAGTCACTGAAGAAGACATTCGGCGTGTAATCGATGCAGCTCAGGTTCTTATTCCAAATGACAGGGAGGTTTTGCATATTCTTCCCCAGGAATTCATAGTTGATGATCAAGATGGGGTGCAAAACCCTCTCGGCATGGCGGCAGCGCGGTTAGAGGTGAATGTTCATATTGTAACCGGTTCAGTAACTTCAGCACAAAATATTATTAAATGCTGCAACCAGTCAGGATTAGATGTTGAGGACATAGTTTTGGAACCTTTGGCTTCAAGCCAGGCCGTCCTCAGTCCGGATGAACAGGAGGTTGGTGTAGTACTGGTGGACATAGGCGGAGGCACAACGGATGTTACTATTTATTCTGAAGGCAGTATTGTCCATACGTCAGTATTAGCCTTGGGTGGTAATCATTTGACACACGATATTGCGATTGGACTGGGTGCTCCTTTGCGTGAAGCTGAGGATATAAAACACAAGTACGGTGTAGCGATGGCCAGCATGGTAGGAGAAGAAGAAATGATTGACGTACCGAGTGTTGGTGGTAGAAATAACCGTACAATGCAGAAGCGAGTACTGGCCAGCATTATCGAGGACCGTTTCAGGGAAATATTTGAATTGATCGCGCATGAAATTGAGAAGACACATTTTCATACACTGATGGCTTCAGGAGTAGTAATTACAGGTGGAACCTGCATTATGTCAGGAGCAGACAGGCTTGCTTCCCAAGTCTTGAATTTGCCTGTTCGGGTAGGTTATCCGGAAAACATCTCAGGTTTACGTGAAATGATTTATTCTCCCAAGTATGCAACAAGTGTAGGACTTGTACGTTACGGAATCACCAGTAATCAGGGAAAATTGAATTTTGTCGGTGACGACACAAATCTATTTCATAAAGTATCCAGAAGAATGAAAGATTGGATGCAAGATTTTTTTTAGTATTTAAATTTAAGATCAATACCAAACCCTATTTATTAGCAACAAAAAATGGAGAAAAATATGCTGAATTTTTCTGATATCCAACCTGTTCGTGATGATACTCCGAATATCAAAGTTGTAGGAGTTGGTGGAGGTGGAGGAAATGCCGTAAATCGGATGATCCAGTCAGGGGTACAAGGTATTGATTTCATCGTGGCAAATACAGATTTGCAGGATTTACGTAAGTCTCTTGCACCGCAGAAATTACAAATAGGAAGTCAGTGTTCGCGTGGACTCGGAGCAGGCGCTAAGCCGGAAATGGGCAGAAACGCTGCATTAGAAAGTATTGATCAAATTAAGGACTCCCTGCAGGGTGCGGACATGGTTTTTCTGGCTGCGGGAATGGGGGGTGGAACAGGTACCGGAGGTACACCAATTGTGGCTCGGATTGCACAGGAGATTAAAGCACTCACCGTTGGTGTTGTAACTCTGCCTTTTAATTTCGAAGCAAAAAAACGACGCAAGGCCGCAGATTTAGGAGTGCGAGAATTAAGAGATCATGTTGATACTTTGATTGTAGTTCCAAACGAAAACTTGTTCAGTATCATCAACAGACGCACACCGATGACAGAGGCCTTTGGTTATGCGGATGATGTGTTGCGTCAAGGTGTACAGGGAATCTCAGATCTGATTACTAGAGATGGTTTGGTCAATTTGGACTTTGCGGACGTCCGGACTGTAATGGCCAATAAAGGAAAGGCAGTTATGGGTACAGGAATGGCCTCAGGTGAAAACAGGGCAAGACATGCTGCAGAACAGGCTTTACACAGTCCTTTGTTAAACGACAATAGAATTGATGGTGCAAGAGGTATTTTAATAAATGTCGTTGGTGGAATGTCTATGGGCATGCAGGAGGTTGACGAAGCATCAACCTTCATTAAGGAACACGGACACAAAGATGCTGAAATAATCTGGGGTGCAGCTATCAATCCGGATTTTGAAGACCAAATGATGATCACCGTAATTGCAACCGGTTTTGAGGAACAAGACGAAGATACTGTAAAAGTTACTGTGCCGGCCTTACCCGCAACGCCTTTTGATATGCTTGCAGATTCGAAGGAGAAAAGCTCATCGTTTTATGATGCAGAAAATGATGAAAATAATTCTGAAGATGAGCTTGATATTACAGCGAGTAATTCCTTGGGGAGCTTCAACAGGGTATTTCAAAATGTGGACTCTGCTCCGCTTGTGGAAGATGCTGAACCTCTTAACGGATCAGAGACTGAAAATGAATTCGCAGTGTTTACGGAAAATACTGAGTCTGCTGAGGAAGATGCTGTTGCTGTTGATCAGGAAGAAATTTCGGAATATGAAACTCCAGTGTTTTCTTCCGAAATTGAACTTCAGGACATTAATACAAATGACGAATTGGCTTCTGAGGATGAATCAGTAAAGCTCAGTCTGGACAGTGAGGAAGTAGAAAATCACACTACAGATACCTTATCAAATGGATCTCCTTTAGAAGAAAACACGGTCTTTTCTACTTTAAGTAAAGCTGAAGAAGTAACCAGAGCATTTGAAAATTTGCCTATTGACATTCCTTCATCAGACTTGATAGATGCTGAAACTTATTCAATACACGGTCAGTCAGATCAGTCTAGCAGGTTGAATGTTGAAGAAAAAACTGCTGCAAATCCCCTTTCTTATGCAAATATTCTTTCTGAAAAATCTGCTGAAGTTGAAACAAGCACAGTTGAAACCAGCCCGTTGATTCCCGATTGGGCGAAACAGACTGAAAATCCTGCATTTTATCATAATTTAGATATTCCTACTTTTCTAAGAAGACGCGGCTCAAATAGACCTCGACAATAAAAAAACTTGTGGTTCTATTTCGTTCTCATTATCCTTACACTCTGAAGTCGACAAGCGGAGTTGTTGTTAGATAAATGCTGAGAATATGAAATAACACAAGTACCATCCAGTACAATTAATTCCGTCATATTCAGACATCACTCACTAGTTTTCAACGTTCAAAGTAGCTGATTCCTCTAATTTGGATGCGTTGCTTTAAAGAATTAAACTTTTATAGTTTATTTTTTATGAAATCAACACGTACCTTGTATTATTCCACTTTAGGCCTTTTAGGCGGCCTCTGCGGTTGGACTTTAATGCAAAGCGGGTTTCATGTATTTGATGCTCTTTCCATCTCTGGAATTACAGGACTGAACATTGTCTGGCTCAATAAATTTATCTATGAAGGGGCTTTGATAGGCTTGGGCTTAGGCATGGTTTTACAGGCGAGAGTTTCTCTATGGTACCATCATGATTTGGTACACATTATGTCCAAGATTTTTTTTGGAGCTGTTGTGGGTTCAGCCACAGGGCTATTTTGCTTCGGGTTAGGCCATTTTATGCAGATATGGCATATATCACCCATATTAAGCCGTTTGACAAGTTGGACGCTTTTAGGATTATTTATTGTTGGAACCACTGAGTATTTTCGCTCCCATTCAGGAATATTATTGCAACGGATCATTAGTGGAGGAATAGGAGGATTTATTGGCGGTGGAATTTTTGAATTATTAATGCTGTATCAGATGAGCGGTCCGGAACATCTCTATGGGTTAGTTCTAGCCGGTTTCAGCATCTCTTTATTTATTGGACTGTATGAAAATAGCGTTACTTCTTTTGCTTTAAGAGTCTTAACAGGCAAACAAGAAGGACAAATATTTTTACTTGATCAAAATAGTTTTACCTTAGGTTATAGTTCACAAAATGACTTTATTCTAAATGGTTATGCAGAAGTGTGTAACTTACATGCTCATATTTACAAAAAAGACAATCAGCTCTTTATTGAAAATACAGACGCAGATAGTGAAGTTTTAGTGAATTATCGTCAGGTTGATCAACAAGCCATGAAAAAAGGGGATGTCATCAAAATAGGTACAGCGCAATTGCAGTACTATGAAATCTGATGTTCTCTCAAATATTTCGAAATCTTTGTGCCTGCGCGTCTAGCGTTGGTCTGATTTTTATTAGTGTCTTTTATTCAACATTGTTGCCGGCTGCAGAAGATGCAGTTACGGAAAGTGTGTTGAATGAGGACGACACGTTACTTTCGTTTACGGATTATTTGTTCCCGGAAACGTACTTCCTTAAGATTGATAACAATCCTCTCCTGACTTTTGCTGCGTCTCTGCTATTATTTGCTGTAGTTCTTTTAGTTGTCTATGCTCTTTGGTATCTCCGAAAGCCTAAAGTAAGCACACTTCCTGGTGCAGGTTTTAAACTGCTTAATCTAAATGAGCAATCTTCTTTCATTCCGCTTAAAGCTGAAGTTCAAACACTTGAATTTCTAACAAAGATTCAAACAAGTCAAAAATATCGTTTGTCAGCAAATTTAAATAGAGTGACCTTAACTCCGCATCAGAACACTTTTTTGGTGGAAGACAAGAACTTCAAGAATGCACTGCTGATAAATCGGAGACGTTCCCATCGTACAATATTGTGTGATAATGACGTTTTGGATGTAGGTGAAATGATTTTACTTTACTGTAACAATGATGTGCCTGCCGGTAAAATTCAACGCACTACGCGGATGGATTATCAACTACCTGTCTCACAAGTTAAACCTAAAGGACCAGTCCAAAAAGGAACGCCAATATTAACTCCCGCCGGAAGTCAGCAGGAGATTCTTTTAGTACGAAATATGAATACTTTAGGATCATCTAATTTCAATGATGTTATTATAACCAGTGATGAAGTTGCCCTGATACACGCAAAAATATATAAGGTAGGACAATCATGGAAAATTATAAACCTGCTTAATCATGAAACGACTACTGTGAACGGACGCAGGATAGATCAGCGTTTTTTGAAGGATGGAGATGAAATCGCGGTTGGAGATACATTATTCAAGTTCAGCACCAGCAAAGTCCAGACGAAGCAGGTACGCAGACTCAGAACAGAAACTGCTAAAAAAGAAACTGCTAAAAAAGAAACTGCTAAAAAAGAAACTGCTAAAAAATCTGTCAAAACTTAATATACGCTCAGGACGTAACGAAAAGACATGTAACTCCCGGTTACATCTTCAAGGAAACCTACCTCATCAGAAATTCTAAGATAAAATGCCAGGCTGCCTTCAGGCATTTTATATTTGAAGATAAATTTCTTCTTCTTTCCCAGTCTGTAGGACTTTATACGTTTACGGTTTTGATCATACAAGGTGAGTTTCGGCCGCAGATTTGTTTTTCCGAGCAGGGACCAACTCAAGCTGATAACCTTGTTTGCTTGCTCTGTTTCATTGTCAAATGTAGAGTCTATCTTGAACAAGGTGCTGTCTCCCCGATGCCGAATGTGGTCATAAACTGAGTTTGTTAATGGCAGGCTGTAGGTTTGTTTTAATGTGCGTAATGGTACCTGAAGGTTTGGTTGCGGTAATTCTTCTGCGGAGAAATCTGACTCGGACAATTCGCTTTCCAACTGTGTGTTCAGGAACGGTTCCAGAGTTGCTGTAATTTCTTTCCATTTAACCTCAACTACTAAAAATGTGTTTTCCCAATAGACTGAAGTTATTCTAAACGGTGCTTCAAGAGGTGCATTAAATTCTCTTAAAATTGTTCCCTGCTTTCCTAGAAAAAGAGCTTGATAAGTAAGATCATTACTCGAAATAGTAGCTAAACTAAGTTTTCCCCAACGTGGATTATTCTGAAATAAAGTTTTAATTAACAGTTGTTCTTCGATAGGTCCTGGAATTCCTTTAAACTTGAGTTTTAGCAGTTCACCAAGCCCCTGATCCATCTCCAATGTTTTTCGAATAACGGGAGTCCATTCAAGAATTAGTTTGTCAAGGATCAGCGGAATAATCTCTTCCGCCTTCCATGAGGAATAGGAAAGCTTTGCGCGTGCTCTGGTTGCGCTTCTAGAAGGCTCTGGAATGTCTGCTATTTGTGACCAAAATATTAGTTGCGCACTTAACTCTCCTGGTTGAGATTGTTCCGCTTGTGGAGAAAGTCGCAGTTTAAGTTCCAGTATCGCCAAAGCTGTACCTTCGCTATTTTCGGTAGTCTTATTTGGCAACAACTCTAGCCGCGCAGGAAGTCCCTTTGAAAGAGCAAAATCACGGTTTTCAATAATGATAACTTTGGTGCGAATACGGTAGGGACTCAGCCTTGTCTGCAACTGTGCCAAAAAATTTACCAAAACTTTTGGCTGACGCAGAGCATTGTCTGCATCATAAAGCAGAAATACATCGAGTGATGAGATTCTTTCTTCTTGTGTAGGTAACCCTAATTTACGAAAAGCAGAAAGTAAACGTGAACGAAAAATCTGCGTTTCTATCTTTAAAGTGAATTCAGTCAGGTCGGAAGTATTACCTTCACTGATTACACGAATTGATTCAATAAAAAAATCCGGCTGCTTCAGGAAATGCTGTTGCAAAAGAGGTTTCAGTGAAACCATGCTGTTAAAATCAAGAAACCTCCCAACTGCCTGCAGTATTACTTGTGCTTTTGCATCTTTCAGTGCTTCTGCTTTTGCTCTTACTAGATTGTCCCGTTGAATAACAACCGTTGACTCTGCCTCTTCAATAAACAGACTCTGTCCTAGTAAGGGATTCGACAAGAGTCCGTAAAGTAAAAATACAATTAAAAATTTGAGTGTAGTTGAAGAAGAATAACTGCTCATTAATCTTTAATAAAATCGGCCTGAATGCTTGCAAGTCGTCTGTTTAACATTTCAGAATCTTTGCCCTGTAAATTAAAGTAGTATTTAATTTTCGGTTCAGTACCAGAAGGTCGGGCTGTTATTCTTGAGTTATCTGCCAATTCGAGTGCAATCACATTTGACTGAGGCAATCCGGGACCTTGTCTAGTCTCATTTCCGCAGATTATTTTGTTTTCCAGATAATCTGTAATTTTAACTACTGCTTGTCCTGCGACACTTTCCGGAGGAGAGTTGCGTAATTCCCGCATTATCTGTTGAATTTTCGCCATACCCTTTGTGCCTTTAAATGTTTGTGTCCCGAGTGCGTCCAGATGCACCTCGTATTGCTGATAAATTTGATTTAGCCTGTCTATTGGGGTCAGCTTGTTTTCTTTCAATGCAGCCGCCATTTCAGCAAAAGCCATTGAGGCCCATATTCCGTCTTTATCACCGGAATGATTTCCCATTAAAAAACCGTGACTTTCTTCCATACCAAAGACAAACTTTCCGCCCTGTTCTTTTTCAAAACGTAAAGCGGCTTGTCGAATCCATTTAAAACCTGTTAAAACTTCAATTGCATTTAAGCCGTTTTCCTTGGCCATTTTTGAAACAAGCGGAGAAGTCACGATAGTGGAGATGATCACTCCTTTTTGAGGTAGACGCTTCTGAAGTTTCAAAGCGGAAATGACGAAGTCGAGAATCAGCACACCAATCTGATTACCTGATAACCACTGCCAATTTTTTTCTGCATCACGTACCATAACACCGAGACGGTCCGCATCAGGATCATTGGCCAGGATGAGCTCATCATCTTCAGAAGCTGTAGCCTGAGCCATTGCAAAGGATTTTTTTTCTTCCGGATTTGGTGATGCAACGGTACTGAAATCTCCATCCGGAAGCATTTGTTCTGCTACAACTTTAACTTTTTCAAAGCCTTGTTGTCGTAGCAGTTCAGGAACCAGTCGGCCACCTGTTCCGTGAAGCGGAGTGAAAACTACGCCTAATTTCTTATTATTTTCACGATCACCCAAACTTAATTTCCTGACATTTTCTAAAAAATACTCGTCAGCTTGATTGTCGATCCACTCCACTTTACCTTCCTGCAGAGCCTTTTCAAAAGGAACTGTTGGGATTTCATCGATTCGTTTAATGCTCCGGACTTCTTCAATGATCTGTGTGTCTTCCGGAGGCACAATCAACCCGCCATTTTCCCAATAAACCTTATAGCCGTTGTATTCCGGAGGATTGTGACTTGCAGTGATTATGATTCCAGCGATGGCTTTTCGACGCAAAAGTTCGCATGAAACAAGTGGTGTTGGAGCAATTTCGCGGAACAAAAAAACCGGGATCCCGTGTGCTGCGAGTACCTGGCTGCTGACTTGCGCAAATTCAAATGAGCGATGGCGTGAATCGTAACCGATGACCACACCAGATGCGTCAGACTCTTTCACTTTTTTATTAATGATCCTCGCTACACCTTCGGTTGCCATTTGTATGGTGTAACGGTTTATCCTGTTTGTGCCAACACCCATGATTCCCCTAAGTCCTCCTGTACCAAATTCTAGCAGACTGCCGAAACATTCTTCACGTTCATTTTGTTTGTCATCAGCCAGGAGTTTTTTTGCTGCTGAGCGAGTCTCAGTGTCAAAATATGGGTTTTCTGCCCAGAGTTTTACTGTTTCTAAATTATCCATTATTTTAATAAGAAAGTAGGTGTAAAATTTCGTTTAAAGACTTTGATTTAATTCAGATATCAAATTTTTATCCTCTGCGCGTATTACTACTTCTTCAGTTGTTACCGGATGGGGAAAACGTATTTCCAACGCATGCAGTAACTGTCTGTGGAGTGGAAAATTCTGTGCACGCAAATAATCATCACCTTCACTCAGCCAATTTATAAAACCATCATTCGGTAGACCATAAAGTTTGTCCCCGACAATAGCACAACCAAGGTGAGCAGCATGAACTCTAATCTGGTGTGTTCTACCTGTATACGTACGCACTTCAACCAAGGAATAATCACCCATTTTTTTAATTTCCCTGAAATGTGTTTGGCAGGTCTTCCCCAGTGGATTTACACTTTGTTTGATATGTATAGCACTCTTTATATCCTGGCCAATCGGCAGTGAAATGTAGACCTCAGTTACTTCCTGCTCAGCATTATCCGGAAGATGATTACTGAGTACAGCAGAGTAAATTTTGTTGATCCGCTTATTACGAAAATGTGCTGCCATCGTTTGGGCAATTTCATGTCTCTTCGCAAAAACAATAACACCGCTGGTTTCTCGGTCAAGTCGATGAAGTGTATAAAGTTTCTTCCAGCCAAACTGAGCTTTGATCAAACTGACGAGAGTGTTTTTAAAGTATTTACCAGAAGGACTGGTCGGTAAGTTTCCTGACTTGCTCAGAGCAATT
>JACNKY010000250.1 GCA_014381795.1 Pseudomonadota bacterium
CAACTTCTATCTTCATTGAAGGCTCAAGTAGAGTCGGCTTTGCCTTCTGAACTCCTGCACGGAAAGCATTCATTCCTGCAATCGAGAACGCTATTTCCGTAGAAAGTTCCTCCAAATATTCTGCTGCAACCAAGCTTGCTTTCAGGTCTATCATCGCAAATCCAGCAAGTACACCGTTGCTCATTGCGCCCTGAATTCCTTGCTCTACCGCTTCTGCGAAGTTTGCAGGCAAATCATTTGCAGACATTTTGTTTACAAACTCAAATCCACCACCTGCTTTTAAGGGCTCCAGACTAATTATGCAACTTGCAAATTGCTCTTTTCCGTCCAGTAGCTTCTCAAATTTTGTTTCTGAGTCAACAGCTTCTTTAATTGTTTCTCGATAGGCGACCCGAGGAGTACCTGCTTTACAGTCTACTTTAAATTCACGCTGCAGCCGATCTACCATTATTTCCAAATGAAGCTCGCCCATTCCGGAAATGATGTTCTGTCCTGTCTCGGTATCGATTCTGCTTCGGAAAGAAGGATCTTCCTGCATTAATCGCTGCAGTGCTTCTTCCAGCTTATCCTGGTCCGCTTTCGTCTTTGGCTCTATAGCCTGATCAATTACCGGTTCCGGAAACTGCGTTCTTTCCAGCACAATCGGATTATCTTTTGGGCAGAGCGTATCTCCTGTGATCAACTCCATTCCGACCACTGCTCCTATGTCTCCTGCGCTGATTGAGCTGACATCTTCACGCTTATTCGCGTGTAGTTTAACCAGGTTGCCAATCCGCTGATATTTGTGCTTGCGTGGATTGTATGCTGACTTACCTGTTTCAAAAGTTCCTGCATAAACACGAACAAATGTCATCTGCCCTGCAAAAGGATCGCTCGCGACTTTGAATGCAAGTGCGCACAACGGTTCTGAAACAGAGGCCTCTCTGCTGACCAATTTCTTTGTTACCGGATGATCACCTTCTACAGGAGGAATATAAAGCGGAGATGGGAGGTAATGCACTACTGCGTCAAGTAGTTGCTGTACCCCCTTATTCTTAAATGCGCTACCGCACAGTACTGGGGTAATCTGACCGCTCAAAGTTGCTTTCCGTATAACCCTGACGACCTCTCCCTGACTTACTTCCTCTTCTTCTACAATCTTTTCCAGCAAGTCATCATCGTAAAGTGACAGCTGCTCCAGCAATTGTTGTCGCCATTCCTGAGCTTGTGCTTCCAGCTCTTCCGTCAAATCACCACTTTCGTATTCTGCGCCGTATGCTTCTTCTTTGAAACGGTGTTCCTGCATCGAAACCAGGTCGATCACACCTTCGAATTCCTCTTCAGCGCCGATTGGAATTTGTATCGCAAGCGGATTCGCAGAAAGTTGATCTTCAATCGAAACGAGTGCCTTCTCAAAATCTGCACCAGCACGATCCATTTTATTGACAAACGCAATGCAGGGAACGTCGTAGCGTTTTGCCTGCAGCCAAACTGTTTCGGACTGCGGCTGTACACCAGCTACTGCGCAAAGAACCATCACTGCACCGTCCAGTACCCGCAGGGATCGTTCTACCTCCGCGGTAAAATCTACATGTCCCGGAGTGTCAATAATGTTCAGCGAGTATTTTTGCTGATCTGTCTCCCAGTCGCAGGTCGTTGCAGCTGAAGTAATAGTAATTCCGCGTTCCTGTTCCTGCTCCATCCAGTCCATGGTTGCGGCCCCATCATTAACCTCACCAATCTTATGTATGCGTCCCGTGTAATAAAGAATACGTTCGGTGGTGGTTGTTTTGCCGGCATCAATGTGTGCCATGATGCCGATATTACGCCTTTGCTTAAGCGGGACTGTTTTGGCCACCTTGGACTAATATTTTGGGCGCTGATTAGTTTCAGCAGAAACCTGTTTCCTTACCAACGGTAATGTGCAAAAGCTTTATTCGCTTCAGCCATCTTGTGAGTATCTTCTTTCTTTTTCATCGCGCTCCCACGTCTGTTTGACGCATCCATGAATTCGTCCGCCAATTTAGCGCGCATAGACAAACCACTGCGGGAATTTGCATTTTCAATCAACCAGCGAATGGCGAGTGACTGACTTCTGCTGTGACGAACTTCCATCGGAACTTGATATGTGGATCCACCTACACGTCGTGACTTTACCTCCACTGAAGGCATCACGTTTTCAATCGCGGCTTTAAAGGTTTCCAGGGCTGTCAATTCTGATTCGCGTTCAGTGATTGCATCCAACGCACCATAAAAAATATTTTCTGCAATACTTTTCTTACCGTGCTTCATTATTGAATTAATGAACTTGCTGACCAAAAGGTCTTTATACTTAGGGTCTGGTAAAATCGATCTTTTTTGTGGGGCTCTTCGTCTAGGCATATCGTTTTTTTACAAATCCTTTTTGACGCCGTATTTGGAGCGGGACTGCTTGCGTTCGTTCACCCCCACTGTGTCAAGTGCGCCGCGTACTACATGGTAGCGTACGCCCGGCAGATCCTTGATCCTACCACCACGAATCAGCACAACCGAATGCTCTTGCAGGTTGTGTCCAATTCCCGGAATATAACTCGTTACTTCAATTCCATTTGTTAAACGTACCCTCGCAACTTTACGTAATGCGGAATTCGGTTTCTTTGGTGTTGAAGTGTAGACTCTCACACATACTCCGCGGCGTTGTGGGCATGCCTGCAATGCAGGTGTGTCCCTCTTAACTATTTTGTTTTTGCGACCCTTGCGGACCAACTGACTTAATGTCGGCATAGTTCTGGTACGTTCTTCTTTGTTTCTTGAAGCAACATTTGAATAATCAATCCGCTAATTTAACATTGATTTATAATTTCGTCAATACCTAATTTCACAATTTGTAAAAAAAACTCACCCTCGTATTTATCTTCTTTTTCATTCTGCTTTGAATGCCAAGTTCTCTATAGTTAGTTGAGCCAAAAAACTTTGTATTGCATCATTTATAATTTGTCTTAGTATAGCACTGAATCATTACGAATCACACATTTTCAAGCAGGCAATATGACAGCATACTCCTTTACTAATAAGCTGGTAAACGAAAAGAGTCCTTACCTACTACAGCATGCTCATAACCCGGTTGACTGGCATCCCTGGGGAACAGCAGCTTTTGAAAAAGCAAAAGTAGAAGACAAGATGTTGCTGGTCAGTATTGGTTATGCAACCTGTCACTGGTGTCATGTGATGGAACGTGAATCTTTTGAAGATCCGGATTTAGCAGCCTATCTGAACGCTCATTTTGTGCCGGTTAAAGTAGATCGTGAGGAACGTCCGGATGTGGACAAAATTTACATGGACGCGCTTCACGCTTTAGGTCAGCAGGGTGGATGGCCGTTGAATATGTTTGTAACTCCGGAAGGTAAACCTGTTACAGGCGGAACTTATTTTCCGCCACAGCCGATGTATGGTCGAAAATCTTTCCGTGAACTTTTGGAAACTCTGGCTTCAATCTGGAAGAATGAACGAGATAAAATATTTACGACCGCAGATCAGCTCACGGCTCATTTACAGCAAAAAGCTGTTCCTGCTTCTAGTGAACATCCGGAACTGAGTTGGGAAGCAGAAGAGCAAACGGTTACGCAATTTCGTGAATCGTATGATTCACTGCACGGCGGTTTCAATCAACAGGCACAAAACAAGTTTCCACCGAGTATGGGATTGATGCTTTTGCTACGATACTATAAAAGGACAGGTGATGCTCATTCTCTTGAAATGGTGGAAAAGACTTTACAGAAAATGTTTGCGGGCGGAATTTATGATCAGCTTGGCGGAGGACTAAGTCGTTATAGCACTGATTATGAATGGCTTGTTCCGCATTTCGAAAAAATGCTCTACGACAATTCTCTGTTTGTCTGGGCCTTGATCGAAACCTTTCAGATCACAAAAAATCCTCTTTATGAAATCGCGGTACGGGATGTTCTGACTTATGTGGAGCGTGACATGACTTCTCCGGAAGGTGCTTTTTTTTCTGCGGAAGACGCGGACAGTGAAGGTGTCGAAGGCAAATTTTATGTCTGGTCTAAAGCAGAAGTGCTGGAAATCTTAGGCACGGAAAGTGGTGAACTGGCCTGCGTCTACTGGGACATCACGGAGCATGGTAATTTTGAAGAAAGTAGCATCCCAAATCGCCCACGCTCAGATGAAGACGTGGCGGAGCAATTCCGGATCACACCTGAAAAAATGCACATCAAACTCCGTACAGTACGAGAAAAACTAATGGTTATTCGTTCCAAGCGTATACGTCCGTTGCTGGATGACAAAGTTTTGACTTCGTGGAATGCCTTGATGATTTCCGCCTTTGCGCGGGCTTCCCGTGTTTTTAATGATTATGATTTTGAAAAAATGGCTACACGCGCAGCGGATTTTATTTTCAATAATTTGTTTGATGATTCCGGTCGACTGTTGCGTCGCTGGCGTGATGGTGAGGCTCGTTTTCCTGCCTACCTTTGTGATCACGCCCAACTGGCAGTGGCATGTCTGGATCTCTACGAGACCACTTACGATCCGCAATGGTTCCGGAAAGCTGCTGAATTATCAATTGATATCAATCGTCTTTTCCGGAACGAGGACGGACCTTATTATGACACAGGCAACGACGGAGAGGTACTGCTCACACGGAATGCTGATGGTTACGATGGAGTCGAGCCTTCCGGAAACAGCAGTCTGGCACAAGCCTTTCTGAGACTTCGCGCTTATGGCCTTGCTCCGCAGTATTATGATGATTCACAGCGTATTTTTCGGAGTTTTGCTCAGCACCTAGAGCAAGCCGGAGCAAGTTTTTCAGCAATGCTGGGAGCACTCCACTTCAAGCTTTCTGGAGCAAAAGAAGTTGTTATTTCCGGAAGACGCGGCGAAGCTGAAACAGAACTTTTACTGGACGAGGTGCGTCATGAGTATCATCCAAATATAGTAGTCACTTTTGTGGAAAACGGGGGAAGTCCGGAAACTGAAAAAATCATTCCACTTGCTGCGGGACGAACGATGGTGAATGATAGTGCGACAGCATATGTCTGCCAAAATCAAACTTGTCAAATACCAGTTCACACAGTTGATGAGTTACGCAAACTGCTGGTTTGATTTTTTCAGGTTGTTTCCTAAATTATGAAACCGCGTTGGTAAGGAGATGACTCACCTGACTCATCATCCCAAAGTCCTTTTGTTAGTCGACGCTCTTTCTGCGTTGGATTTGAAGCTTAGAAATGTTATATTGTTTCCCTAATCTAATCCTGAATAAACTTCATGCCGACTCAAGACGATCTCAATTATCCTGTTTCAATCTATCCTCCGGACATTTCCGCCTATCGTGCGGGCAATACCGGAGTTGAATACGTCCATCAATTTGATTCCGGAAAACCTGGTCCTCATGTGATGATCAGTGCTGTCGTACATGGAAATGAGTTAAGCGGTGCCATCGCAATAGACCATCTGCTGAAACACGAAGTGCGACCACTTAAAGGTAAGCTGACTTTGGGCTTCATGAACGTGGCCGCTTTCCTGAGTTTTGATCCGGAAAATCCTACCTTTTCACGTTTTATCGATGAAGACTTCAACCGACTCTGGACTAAAGATGTATTGGAAGGAAACAGAGACAGCGTCGAATTGAGACGAGCGCGGGAAGTGCATCCAATCTTGGACACAGTAGACCTGCTACTGGACATTCATTCGATGCAGACCACTACCCTCCCTTTGATAGTAGCCGGTCCACATGCAAAAGGCAGGGAGTTTGCCCAGCAGTTTGGAATTACGGAAATGGTGGTAAGCGATTCCGGACACAAAGCGGGACGGCGAATGAGAGACTATGAAGGTTTTTCAGATCCGAAAAGTTCAAAAAATGCTTTGCTGATTGAGTGCGGACAGCATTGGGAAGTTAGCAGTTCTGAGTTGGCGATCACCGCTGCATGGCGCTTTCTTAGTCTGTCAGGAGTAATTTCCGAAGAAACAGCCGTTCCGTACTTGTCAGCACATCCGCTAGTTAAGCAAAAATTTGTTGAGGTTTCTGAACCCTACACCATCAAAACAAAGTCTTTTCGATTCGTTGAACGATACGTTGGACTGGAAATTATTCCGGCAGCCGCAACTATTATAGGTTATGACGGAGAGGAACCGCTAACGACACCCTATGAAAACTGCGTCCTCATCATGCCTTCCCGCAGACAACTACCTGGAGATACTGCTGTTCGTTTTGGAAAAATTTTAGGAACTCCAAATAATTCTTAGCCTAAACGCAACCTTTTTCTGGAGTTTGCCGGGTAACGGTTTCACAATGGATACTCAATTTGCAATGATTTCCCTTCCCGAGCTCGGCCTAATATTTTCCTAGATAGTTATAGATTTTTCGCTAGCCTCTGCTACGTTAGACAGATGACCATAATGGAAGAAACCAAGAACAGAATAAAAAGAGGTATGGGATGACAGACCTGAATCAAGCCGCCGGGCAAAAGCGCCAGGAGGGGATAATTGAAAAAACAACCGATACGCTCGTTGTCGGGGCAGGACAGGCCGGGGTGGCGATGAGTGAGCATCTGAGTACGCACGGGGTTCCGCACCTTGTCCTGGAGAGCAAGAGTATCGCCGAAGCCTGGCGCACGTGTCGTTGGGATTCGCTGGTTGCCAACGGTCCGGCTTGGCATGACCGCTTTCCGGGTCTGGAGTTTGATCACGATCCAGATGAATTTGTTCCGAAAGAGCAAGTGGCGGATTATCTTGAAGCTTATGCCAAGAAGATTAAAGCTCCTATCTGTACCGGGGTTGAAGTGAAGAAGGTGGTGCGGAATACTGACAGGTCGGGGTTCACGGTTGAAACATCCGCAGGTGTGATCCAGGCCGAGCGCGTGGTTGTCGCAACCGGACCTTTCCAACGTTCCGTTATCCCGACGATTGCTCCTCAAGATGATAAACTGACTCAGATTCACTCCGCCAAGTACCGCAATCCGGAGCAACTGCCAGATGGTGCTGTCCTAGTGGTGGGCGCTGGTTCATCAGGAGTACAAATCGCGGATGAATTGGAGCGTGCAGGCAAGAAGGTCTACCTCTCAGTTGGACCGCATGATCGTCCTCCACGCGCCTATCGCAACCGTGACTATTGCTGGTGGCTGGGTGTTCTCGGCGAATGGGATGCGGAGGCTCCAAAGGCAGGCAGAGAACATGTAACAATCGCCGTCAGTGGAACACGGGGAGGACATACTGTCGATTTCAGAAACCTTGCCAAACAGGGGATCACGCTTGTCGGGATGACGAAAAATTTCCAAGACGGTGTGGCAACATTTCTTCCAGATCTTGCAGATAACCTGGCACAAGGTGATGAGAACTACCTATCACTGCTAGATGCGGCCGATGCCTATGTTAGCCGCAACGGTCTCGATCTTCCTAAAGAGCCAGAGGCACGTAATTTTTTACCGGATCCGGAATGCTTGACCAATCCCTTGCTTGAACTCAATTTGGCCGAAGCTGGTGTCACCGCGATTATTTGGGCCACCGGATATACCGTCGATTTCAGTTGGCTGAAGGTCGATGCATTTGACGAGAACGACAAACCAAAACACCAGCGTGGAGTTTCGAGTGAATCCGGTATCTACTTTTTGGGACTACCGTGGTTGTCACGCCGTGGGTCTTCGTTCATCTGGGGCGTCTGGCACGATGCAAAGCATATTGCCGACCACATCGGCATCCAACACAAATACCTCGCCTATCGTGACGCCTCGCAACGCCAGTTAAAGACTGATCAAGAGAAAAACTTTGATCGCGGATGCAATGATTCGCAAGCCTGGAAAGTCGGCAATACAAGAGAAACAGAATGACCATTCATACCCGTATCCGAAAATTCAACACAAAAGACACTTATCCGGATCAGGATTTGGATAATGACCTTTGCCAAGTTGTGAAGGCCGGAAACATGCTTTTTCTACGGGGACAAGTCGGAACTGATTTTGACGGTAAACTCATCGGTCCCGGAAATCCGGAAGCCCAAACCGAACAGGCGATGAAAAATGTTAAACAGCTTTTGGAAGAAGCCGGAAGTTGCCTCGATCATATCTGTAAAATCACGATTTATCTGACCGATAGCTCCGATCGAGCAACGGTTTATCGTACAATCGGAAAGTGGCTCAAAGGCGTGTTTCCTGTTTCAACCGGAGTAGTTGTGGCAGGATTGGCAAAGCCAGAATGGCTGCTGGAAGTGGATGTGATTGCCGTGATTCCTGAAGAGGAAAAATGACACTTTCCATTCTCGGACGTTGTCCTGAAACAGGAATGCTGGGCGGTGCTGTTACTTCATCCAGTATTTGCGTAGCGAGTCGTTGTCTTTTCACCCGCTCCAGAGTTGGTGCCGCACTCACGCAAAACATCACCGATCCGGAATTGGGACAGCGGATGCTCGACCTTTTGGAAAAGGGCACAAACTCAACCGGAACGTCCGCTGCGAAGAAAGCAGTTTCTCAAATTGTCGCGGAAACTAATCACATTGAATGGCGGCAGCTCGTGCTGATGGATTCTTCAGGAAATTCCGCAATTCATACTGGAGCAAAAGCTTTGGGAAGACACGCCTCCGCACAGGGAAAACAGTGCGCAGCTGCTGCCAACCTTTTGGCAGATGAACAGGTTCCGCAAACGATGGTAACAGCTTTTGAGAAAAGCTCCGGACATCTTGCGCAACGACTGATAAGTGCTCTCGAAGCCGGAATTGTAGCTGGAGGAGAAGAAGGACCGGTGCGTTCTGCCGGAGTGCAGGTCGCTGATCGGGCCACATGGCCTGTGGTGGATCTGCGCGTGGATTGGGACGACGATCCGATTTCTCGCCTGCAAACAATATGGAACGAATACGAGCCGCAAATGTCTGACTATATAACCCGCGCTTTCAATCCGGAAGCCGCTCCGTCTTATGGAGTTCCTGGTGATTATTAACGGACATTTTATATTAGGATTTGAAATTGAGTAACCTCATTCACAAAAAATAATTTGTGAAATATATCAAAGTATTATATAAAATTAGCTTATAAACATACTCATAAAAAATGGTTCAAAAAATGGGCTAAAAAAGTAAATATGTGCAATCAAAATTTACTTTATTCAAGCAAAAAAATTAGAGAAAAAACTTATTTTAACCTGACCGTATTTGCTGCATTGTTGAATGTCCAGTCCATCTTCTATTAGATAATGGGAGCAAGCAAAAAGAGTTCCGACATGTGCAACAACAGTGTTACTGGAACTGTTGGATAAATCCCCGCATCTTCCTGATTATAGAATTGCAGTTTGAATTTATATCTTCCGGCATTTCTAGAAAAAATCATTCAAAACTAGGTATTTAAGGCTAAACATGGAAGTAGATGAACGTTACAAAATTTTATTTGAACCGCTAAAAATAGGCCCTGTTGTGGCGCCGAATCGTTTTTATCAGGTTCCACACTGCAACGGGATGGGTTACCGTGACGTCACATCCATGGCGGCACTGCGGGCGATCAAGGCTGAGGGCGGATGGGGAGTTGTTTGTACAGAGCAGGTGGAAATACACCACACTTCTGAAATCACACCATACATCGAACTCAGAATTTGGGACGACAAAGACCTGCCGGTACTTTCCAGAATCACCAACGCCGTTCATACGCACGGTTCATTGGCAGGCATCGAACTGGCTTACAACGGAATGAACGCACCTAATTTGTATTCTCGTGAAGTTCCGCTCGGACCAAGTGACCTACCGACCTACACTTTCAGTAATGAACCTGTGCAGGCCCGTGCGATGACAAAGCGTGATATTACAAACTTACGGCGCTGGCACCGCAACGCGGCCCTACGTTCCAAAGCGGCAGGATTTGACATCGTCTATGTTTATGGAGCACACGGCTTGGGAGCTCCGCAGCATTTTCTTTCCAGACGTTACAACCAACGTACAGACGAATACGGCGGTAGCCTTAAAAACCGGGCGCGTCTGCTAATTGAACTTATTGAGGACACCAAAGAAGCCGTCGGGGATACCTGCGCGGTGGCCTGCAGAATCGGAGTGGATGAACTGCTGGGTGAAGAAGGAATTCACCGTGAAGAAATGCTGGAACTTTTCAACGAAATTGGCGAACTTCCGGATTTGTGGGATTTGACACTTTGCAGTTGGGATATTGATTCACGTACCTCACGTTTTGGTGAAGAAGGTCATCAGGAACCGTTTGTAACTGGATTTAAGCAACTGACGAGCAAGCCTGTTGTCGGAGTGGGACGTTTCACATCTCCGGACGCAATGGTTTCGCAAATCCGCCGTGGAGTGCTGGACTTGATCGGCGCAGCGCGACCTTCGATTGCGGATCCATTTTTACCGAAAAAAATAGCAGAAGATCGTTTGGAAGACATTCGGGAGTGTATCGGTTGTAACATTTGCGTTTCTGGAGACATGACCATGTCGCCGATTCGTTGTACGCAAAACCCGACAATGGGTGAAGAATGGAGAAAAGGCTGGCATCCGGAAAAAATTCACGGTAAAGGAAAAAGCGAAAGTGTGCTGATTATCGGAGGCGGACCTGCAGGAATGGAATGCGCACGTGCTTTGGGACGTAGAGGTTATCAAGTTACTCTTGCGGAAAAAAACAAGGAGCTTGGGGGCAGGGTTACACAGGAGTCACGCTTGCCGGGATTATCCGCCTGGAATCGGGTACTGGATTATCGACTCGGACAAATTCGCCAAATGGATAATGTCGAAACTTATCTCGGCAGTGAGGTGACAGTGGAGGATATTTTGGAATTCGGCAGTGAACATGTGGTGCTGGCGACAGGCTCAAGATGGCGAAATGATGGAGTCGGCCGTCACCATCTTATTCCTCAAAAATTTCCGGAGGCCAATACATACACCCCGGATGACATTTTTGCTGGAAGGCTTCCAAGCGGTAAAGTTGTGATCTACGATGATGATCATTTTTATCTCGGAGGAGTCCTTGCCGAACTTTGCCAGAAAAATGGTTGTGAGGTGACGCTTGTAACTCCAGCTGCACTCGTTTCATCATGGACAGTCCATACCCTGGAACAGGAAATGATTGAAGCGGATTTATTAAAGAAAGGAATCCGGATTGTAACACGTCATGTTGTACATCCTGGGAAAATATTAATTCCTGAAAGCGAGCCTTACGCTGTTCACATTTACACAAAAGAGGTGAAGATTCTGGAATGTGATGCTTTAGTGTTGGTTACTGCTCGTTTGCCAAATGCTGGTCTTGAATCAGCTTTGGAACAAGTCAGGGATTCTTGGGACGACGCCGGAATAAAAAGTGTAACACGTATCGGAGACTCTTTGGCTCCGGCTACCATCGCCGCCGCTGTCTATTCAGGACACCGTTATGCACGTGAACTCGATGAGGAAATTGATCCGGATGAAGTCCCATTTGAAAGGGAACTGACAGCAATTGCTCCTGAACCGGACTGGAAAACATTTTGGTAAGAATAATTTTAACATAAACACAGCAACTCTTTCAGAGTTAAAACTTTTCTTGAGCATGACTTGCCAAGTGAATGTGTTCACTTTTACATAACATAAATTCATGAACTGTTTAACGAAATGATCACAATTTATTCAGAAAAACATCGGCTACGTAACGCAAAAACTGAACTTTTTGGTGGCCTACTTGTTCCTCCGTATGAAAATCCTTCTCGCGCAGATATAATTTTGGAAAGAGTAAACAGCGAGAATCTTGGTGAAGTGAGCGCTCCCTCTGAATTTGGAATGGAACCTGTTTTGGCTTTGCATGATGCTGGATTTGTAGAATTTCTTCGTGTGGCCTGGGACGAATGGTCACAGACAGAATACGAAGGAGAGATCATTCCCATCTGTTGGCCGGCCCGCCGAATGTCCAAACGAATTCCTGACTTCATTAACGGCAAGGTTGGCTACTA
>JACNKY010000212.1 GCA_014381795.1 Pseudomonadota bacterium
CAGCCTAAAATTACCGCCAATGACCTGGTGGTAATATTTACGCTCACCACCATGAACTCTTTTGAGGCGCAACTGATCTGCCATTTCAGAGTTGTTGACTGTAACTATCCCGCCGTCACCGACACCTCCTAAATTCTTTGAAGGAAAAAAAGAAAAACAGCCAAAATCGCCTGAACTCCCGGCACTCCTTTTTTGACCGTCAATTTCACATTCTGCACCAATAGCCTGAGCAGCATCTTCAATTACAGGGATATTATATTCTCTGGATATTTTTAAAATTGCTTCCATGTCTGCGCACTGACCATAGAGATGTACCGGAATAATTGCTTTGACAAGTTTACGGGTTTGCGCGTCCATAGCGGCTAAAGCCCTTCTCAGACTTTCAGGATCTATGTTGAAAGTTTGCGCATCAATATCCACAAAAACTGGAGTTGCGTTTAAACGGGCAACCACCCCCGCGGTTGCAAAAAAGGAAAAATTGCTAGTAAGGACTAAATCGCCAGGACCTACGTCTAAAACCATCAGAGCCAGTAAAAGCGCATCTGTTCCTGAAGAAACTCCTACAGCGTCATTAGTTCCACAATATGCTGAAATTTCTTTTTCAAGACCATCTATTTCAGGACCCATAATGTAGCGGGTTGAATCAATGACCTGAGTTACGGCTTCTACAATTTCATTACGTAACTCCTCTAAGGAAGGACGCAGGTCGAGTAATGGAACTTTCATAATATTTTTTAATGGTGTGAGGCTATTATTGAATTCGGTTGAACTGCTAAAGTTTGATTGTAATTTTATAAAAATAAATCTGAAAGCTCAAAATCAAACCAATACCCAAATATCATAAAGTGCGTGTGTATAGGCAGTAATGGCAAACCCACGCATGAAATACAGAACCGTGAACAGCATGCCCGCGATCCAGCGGAACATGAAGCTGTATAACTGCCATGAATCAGCCATAGAGCCAATATAGTGGCTCAATGAAAACAGGAAGGATGCTGCTAAAACAGAAATCACTGCAGCAGTAACCTTGTTTTTGAACACGAAGTTGAGTAGCAAAAACAAAAGATTGAGTAGGATCACCCGAAAAATAATTTCTTCAAATAAACCCGCCCCGAGGGAGAGCGCAAAATTCTGCAGAGCTCCGTTTCCCGGGCTTCCCGCGGCAAGTCCACTGAGTCTTAAAATGGACTGCAGCACCACTCCAAGAACAAGGCTGTAGGCAAAAGCCTCAGCGAACATCAGCAAAAAATACTTCGCTTTTAATTTAACGCCGGAAGAACGAGTCATCGCCAGGGGAATCAGCGCAAAAGCAATTCCGATCATCACAAAGGTCAAGTGCTGCGCCCGTAAATCGAAGGCCATCAGGAATGTGCGGATCCACATATCGGCGGCATTTCTGATGCCCCAATAACGGGACTGCGTTAAAATAACCAGTATTTCATAACCCACAAGTAACGGCAACGCCGCGACCACCGAATAATATGCTGATCGTGAAAAACGCCAATAATTACTCATGGCTGCCCGGATTAACTTTTAAATGAGAATGGTTGAAATAATGAAGCTTAATAATAGCCACGCTTCAGAAGCGTGTAACTTGGACGGAATCGATATATTTAAGTTTTTTGAGTTTATTCGCAAATTTTTGTGTTTCTGAACGCTCTAATTTACCTACTCGTACTCGATAAAGTGTTTTGCTGCCTGCAGTGTGCTTAAAGATGAATGCTTCTTTAAAACCGCTCTTCTTGAGTTTTTCAACCAAAATTTTAGCGTTTTGATGATTACGTGAAGCAAAGACCTGAATCGTATATGCAGCAGCTTTTTTGATTTGTGCGACAGGTTGTTTTACTTTTTCCGGACTTTCAGGAACGTCAGTTTTTGGTGCAGGATCTTGTTTTTTACTGATAATTTTTTGTTCGGTAACAGGACTTTCAGGTGCAGATATTTTTGGAACTGAGGTTTTTGGTTTTGACGGCAAAGCTGATTCCGGCTTTTCAGGCACTTTTGTCAGTTCCTCTGTTTTCTTTTTTAAATCGCGTATTCCTTCGAGGTCAAGTAAATCCTGCCCCTTTTTACGCTCTCCCAGACTGAAGAACTTTAGATCTTCAGCTGACATGGGTTCCTCTGCCAATGAATCTGCTTCTTCTGCAGAAGTTTCCGGTGGACGCTGCATACTTTTACCGGCAATCATACCCAAATAAAATGACGCAAACAAACTTAGGGCACTCAGAGTGAGCAAAAGTAAAACAACTGAAACAGATAACTGAAGGCGAAATACTTTTTTTGCTGGTGATTCTGGCATTTCAGTTTTGAAATAATTTTGTTTTGATAGAAGCGGAACTATTGTTCCAGCTTCCGTTTAAAGTTGGTTCTTCAATGTGTATTTTCAAATTTTTCAAAAACACTTTCCGTTTGATTTCCCTCGCGCCCAAACTCAAGAGATGCGCTGTCGTCATTTGGCAGTCAATCATTTTAATTCCGACCTGTTTAGAAAACTCCACCAGCGCTACAAGTGCAACTTTGGAAGAATCGTTCCTTGTACTGAACATCGATTCACCAAAAAAACACTGCCCTAAGGAAATTCCATAAAGTCCTCCTACCAATTCACCATCCAGCCAGCTTTCTACAGAATGCGCAAAACCCTCCTGATGCAGTTCCGTGTAAGCCTGCTGCATTTCAGGAATAATCCACGTTCCTTCGCCTTGCCGTATTCTAACATCGGCACAGGCTTTGATCACTTGTTGAAATGCCGAGTCGAAACGAATTTCAAGCTGTTGTTTGTGCAGGACTTTACGCAAACTGCGTGAAATTTTTAATTCTTCTGGAATTAAAACCAGACGCGGATCAGGACTCCACCACAAAATAGGTTGCCCTGCTTCATACCAGGGAAAAATACCTTTACTGTATGCAGCAAGCAAACGCTCTTTAGTTAAGTCACCCCCAACCGCCAATAACCCATCATCTTCCGCTTCTTCAGTCGGCGGAAACAAAGATACTTCAGGAAGCAGTTGGTAAACCGGCATGGCAACTCTGTGGAGATTTTAATTAATTTTATTCGGCTTCTGACAAGCTTAAATGAAGCGCATCTTACTCTCGGTTACACACTCGTAATAGTCTGAAAAACGCAATTCTCATGCCATATAAAAGAGGCTCGACATGAAATATAAAAGGCTGGGATTACAGGGATTTTATTTTAAAGGCAAATTTAGGAACGCATGTATATTTGATATTTGCTGATTTAAATGCGGGAGCAACGGCATAATTCCGCTTGTCCTTTTTGCTTGGTAATTCTCCGGATATTTACCGTATAGAATTTTATTTGTGAGAAGTTCTTTTGATGAACCATAAACATCTGGGCCCACACTGCCGGGTTTTTTTGGATTATAATTATGACAGGAAGTACAATTTGCATAATAAACAGTCTTACCTTTTGCAGGATCACTGCTTGAAGTCAGAGTTTTGTTTCTGATATCAACTTCCAAAGCAGACTCTGTCTCTGTATCTTTGGGAATCTTCTGCTCACAGGCTGCAACTAATAAAAATAGGATGAGGACTAAAAAAAAGCGACGCATGCTTATATCACTGGAATGGATTGGAGAGTTCAGGGGGGAAATGTTGTTTGGCGATAAAGTACATCATCACAAGAGTATCGATTGATGATCTTAATAAGCTGGGAATACGGCGATCTTGGACCTAATTGTTCCCACAAGCAAGCTTCTAAAAAGCCGGCTTGTGGGTGATCCATTGATTCCTCTTTCATCAGCATAACTTTTAGGAAATGAGATATAGCAGATTTGTTATTGCTTTAGAAAGAAGGACTCTATCATACAACTCACTTTTAGACAGACACATGCTACTTATATTAAAATCTTATAAATACTTTATAAGATCAACCACATATGCATCTTTAATCTGCTTAACTTTTATTAAATATACTAATTTAAGATTAACCAGATCAACTGTCCTTAAACCAAAAGACCAATTGCTCCAAATAAAACTACTGTCAGGACAAAGCCGGAAGTTATGACACCTTTTACGGAGGCCATTGGTCCGGGTTTACCGACTATTCCATTAACTTCAAGCAAGCCGATAATTATAGCCAAAACCCAAAATAGTCCTGAAAGATTTGTGTCCTCTGTCACTGCGATAGGGAAGTGACTTGCCGCACCCATAAAGAGCAGCATCGGAATGGAAAACAATGTGTTTGTTCTGGAAGCCAATGCCGCTTTTGCAGCACAACCTGCTGCTTCAGGCAAGGCATCTCCACCGTCTGCCACTTGATTTGTAGAAGCAATGACAACTTGTTGTTTTGGCCAGATGATCATCCAAACATTCAAAAACATAAATGTTCCAAGAGCCGCTCCGGTAAGAATCAAAATCCCCCAGGATGAAGCGTAAATATCCCATCCTTTCATTCCTTTGGAAATCAAGATCAAAGTTCCTGCAAGGAAAGTAAACATGGCGCTCCATCTAAACCACCATAAAGCGCGAGGCACTAGTTTTTGCACCGCAGCGGTTTTTGAAGAGCCGTCAGTTTCTTTAAACCATTCCCCCTGCACAAAATTAAAATAATACAACAAGCCGATCCAGGTTATACCAGCCAACAGATGTGTCCAACGTAACAATAAATACCAACCATCAATCGAGATGATTTCCATAGTACCTCCTAATTATTAGATTAAAAACTTATATTGGACATTGTTCTTCAACAAATTTCAAGCAAATACAAACGGTTCCTCAAAAATTTTATCAGCAGGAATTTAATTCTAGTATCCTATTTAAGCTAAATCTTTTAGTGGAGTATAAATTTTAGCTGCAGAAGAAGACTTCCGAATCCGCACAACTCAGTACTAAATCTTAGGTTGAAGAAGGATCCGGTTTTTAATGTGGAAAGGTATAATATTACCTTAAGGAGATTCAGGTCTACTGTTTCAAACTGCTACCGAGCAACTCCAGCAAATCCTCCACCGTGGTTCCTAGGTTGTGGTGAAAAGAATAATCCAGCTGAAAATCAGACATTAATGTGTAGTGTTTATTGCGGAAAGACAGTAAATCTCTGTAACATCTGCTGAGGGATTTTTGAGGAGTTTCTCCTTCAAAAGGCAGATATTTCCCGTTCCAGATGACCGGTTTTGGATCATGAAGGTAAGTCTCAAAAAGTTCTTCCTGTTTATTGACAGGCAGATTCAGGAGAACGGTCCGTGTCAGCTTCCGCAAACGTTTGAGCAGTGTTTCTTCAAGATAAATCAAGCTCCCCGTCGTGTCAACCACCACCGGTTTATCTTTTTGACTACTGTGTTCGAGCTCTTCGCAAACCTTTGTGATAACTTCTTTTTCAAGCTCAAGATACAGTGCTTCCGCATCCTGATAGCCTTCCGAATAAGGCTGTCCCATCCATTTTGCGAGGTTCAGTGTAGCTTTACCTTTCTTACCCAGTTCAGTCCCAAGACGATCTGCAATCAGTTCATCACAACTGTATCTGCGGTATCCCAGAGCTTCCATCTTTTTAGACCAGTGAGATTTTCCAACTCCGGACATACCAATCAAAGTAAGTTGCATAGATTCTCTTTCCGGAGAGTTAAAAAACCGAAATTACTGGCATGATGTTGACTGATGGAAGTAAAAATTTGGAGATCTTGCCAAATCAGAAATGACTCAGCAGAGGGGTATTTTAAGCAAGTTAACATATTGCTCATCGTTCAAACGAAAAATTCCGTTTACATTTGAGATACTGACTGAAACCTCTTTAGGATCCAGACCCAGAACCACATGTTTTTCTTCATTCAAACGCAGGAAATAAAATATTGTCAGGTTTTCCTGCATTTCCTCGTAGTAAAAGCCGACTTTGACAATACCTTCGGAAATAAGTCCCTGAATCAATTCCGGCAGTTCATCTTCGCGATAACCCGGAACGTTTTCAAAAGCGCCCGAGAAAGGAAATGTGCTGATAGCATATTCAAGAATTACTGATTCCAAACCTTGCTCCACTAATGAAGCAGACAAGTTTTCAGCAGCAGATTTTTCTGCAATAAACGTTTCCTCTCTTATGCTCCCAATCTCCATACATCCCCTCTTTGTACGATTCTTTGGTTATCAAACTGAGTTACAATTTGTTTTCTCAGCATATCCTTTATCCTGAGTAAGAGTAAAGTTTTTTCCCTGAAAACCTCTATAATTTCACTTAAATATTTCAAAGTGTCCCAGACTACGTTCCACCGCAAGGAATGTTGAGACTGAGAGAAAAAGGAGAATCACTGCAACGGCTGAAGCATATGAAAAACGATATCCGGAAATCGCACCGTAAATTTCAAGCGGTAGGGTACGTACGCTGTCATCGGCGATCATCATGGTGGAATTAAGTTCACCGAGTGAAAGTGAGAAACTGAAGAAAAAGGCGATTAAAAATGTCTTACGCAGCCACGGCCACAAAATCCGCAAAGCATATTCCAGAGGTTTTTTGCCGAGCATTTTTGACTCGATGTGCCACTGCTGCGGGATACTTTCCAGTGTAGGGAGAACCACTCGAATCCAGTAAGGACAAGTCAACAGCGCATGCATGGCCATCACCACATAAATCAACGGAACAGTACCGGCCAGATTACCCTGATAAAAATGGAACCATGCCACACCAAAAACTACTGTTGAAAGTGCGAGCGGGAACAAAGTCAACACCTCCCAAAAACGACGCTGCCACCCCTTTTTATAGGCTATTAAACTCACCAGTCCAAGTCCGCAGAAGGATGAAATAACAGCACTTCCGAGTCCTATCCGTAGGGAGTTCCAGAGTGAAGAGAGGAAATGATTGTTTTCACGCCAGCTGAAAAGTTTTTCGTACCAGTACAAGGTGTATATCCACTCACCATTCTCAAACTTACGAAAAGAGTCCAGCACGATTGCAGACAACGGTCCCAGTGTAAAAATTAAGATAAGTATAATCCAGCACACAGCAAACCAGGCTTTCAGGGAATGATTCCTCAGTTTTTCCGGCAGCCAATTTTTTATTACAGATTTCTGTTCAACTCTACGGTTCCTCCCCTTGAGCAGAATTGCCATGCCGAGCAGGCTCAACCCTCCCTGCAGAAAAGCTAAACTCGCGGCACCTGAAAAATCCAGTTCGATGCGTGCTAACTGATAAATCAATACTTCGATTGTTGTGTAACGGATACCTCCACCGAGAACGAGGATAATCGCGAAACTGTTCATGCAGAGTATAAATATCAACACAAAGGCCGAGCCGATTGAAGGCAACAACAAGGGCAGAGTAATCCTGAAATAACGCTTCATATTTCCTGCACCGAGTGAACGCGCAGCCTGGAGATATTGCTCGGAAATCCGCTCCCACTGATCACCGATGATTTTCATTGCAATGGGAAAATTATAAAAAACATGCGCAATCAAAATTCCGGAAAGTGAATAGAGGAATAACACCGGTGGCTCTTCTGTACCAAATAAAGCCATCAAGCCGCGGTTGATCCAGCCGTTGTTGCCAAAAAACAGCACCATCGCCAAAACTACTAAAATCGAAGGTAGGATGAAGGGGAGATAAGTCAGCAACCGAAACCAGCGCTGTCCCGGAAAATTGTAGTGGGTGAGCAACCATGCTCCAGGTAAGCCAACAAGAATCGAAAGAACTGCGCTCAACAATGCCTGAAAGAGTGAAAAAGCAATAACACGTAAGTTCCATGGATCACTCAAAAAATCCAGAAAAAATTCACCCTGCAAAAAACTTTCTTCAGGATGCAGAGGATTGCTTCCGGAAAGAAAACTTAAAACCGGCCAGTAAAATCCTGCTCCAAGCAAAAGCAGCGCGGATATTTGCAGAAGCCGTAGAGGGTGATATTTCATTTTTTATAAATTACTCAGACATTGCCCGTGACCATGCTTTCAACCATTTTGAGTTTTGCTGATTGACTCGTGCCGCATTCAATTCCGGAGCACTTTTTGGTTGAGGAGCAATGCGGTAAGAGTCCGGCAGTGCCTGATGCTGCACGACCGGGAACATCCAGTTTGTCAGTGGTATCGCGTTTTGAAATTTTTCGGAAAGCATAAAATCAATAAACTCACGTGCCAGTTTAATACGTTTTGTACCTTTAAGAATTCCGGCAAATTCAATCTGCCGATAGTGTCCTTCCTGGAAAACCGCAGCTTGATAACGTTCGGTTTTTTCGTATTCCAAATGATAAGCCGGACTGGTAACGTAGCTCAACACAATCGGCACCTCGCCCTTGGTAAACATGCCGTAAGCCGCAGACCAGCCGTCTGTTACAGAGAGTAAATTCGGCTGCAATTTTTTCCAGTAATCCAGATACCCCTGCTCACCATAAACCGCAATTGTCCAGTGCAGCATTGACAATCCAGGAGAAGAAGTTTTCGGATTTTCGATGACAATTTTTCTTTTGTATTTTGGATCAAGCAAATCCTGCAGATTTTTTGGTGGTTTTTCCATTTTTTGACTGTCGTAAACAAAGGCAATGAAACCGTAATCAAAAGGTGTCACCCGATATTTTTTATCCACACGTAAATCAGCAGACACCTTTGCTAAAAGTGGCGAACGGTACGGTTCCCACAAGTCATAACTGAATGATTTTTCGAGTTCACTATTATTCAAACCCAACATAATATCTGCTTGCGGATTTGCTTTTTCCAAAATCACACGATTCAGCACTATTCCGGAATCACCCGGAGAAACAACTTTTAGTTTGCAGGCACATTGCTCCTCAAAACGTTTAAATACTACCGGTCCCGGACCCCATTCACTGTTGAAAGAATCGTAAGTGTAAATGGTTAATTCCTTAGCTGCAGCAGAGTTGACGACAATTCCCGTAAAAAAAAACAGCAGAATAAAACTGGACAAGATTTTAATTTGCATAGCACTCTCCGAATAAAAAATATGGAATAACAATTCTCCGAAAAAATCGGAAAACTCTTAAAGACAATAATTTCGGAAAGAGGAGAAAGACGGATGGCCTGAAAATGAACGCAGAGACCATAAAACGGAAGAATCGTTTTCCTGCGCCAGCATTATCCGGGTCAGGTTCCAAGGGACTTTCTCAGGCAGTTTCCTTGTCCGGAAACCCCCACCCCTAACGAATTCCCTTAAGATTAGGAAAAAGTGAAATAAATGTCAAACCGGAAATTTCTTTAATCGGACTGATGCTCTTTTTTTGACTTTCCGGAAAGCTTAAATAGCAAAACTTACAAGAACGGTACAATCCTTGAAACGATGAAAGCCAGACTAGCACTAAATATATCCTTATAAAACCTCACACCATTGGAGGAAAGAGGCCTTGCGAAATACAGCTATTTTTATTCGTTTTTCAATCATTTCTGGAGCGTTATTTTTCATCGCCCTGCTCACAGCGCACTCAGGATTTTCTGCAGAAAAAGCAAATCGTTACCGCTCCCACTACAAAGCCGCGCTTCTAGCCGATGCGGCATCCGGACGTATCTTACATCATGACCGGATGCATCAAAAAATATATCCTGCTTCACTTGTAAAAATGATGGTCGCGTTGATCGCGCTTGGGGAAATCGAGACCGGGCGCATCAGTTTACAGGATAGCGTCAAGGTATCACGTCGGGCGAGCAAAATTGGTGGACATCAGGTTTATCTAAAAGAAGGGGAAATTTTTAAATTTAGAGAGTTAATGGAAGCTACCGTCATCGGTTCGGCAAACGATGCTTCTGTCGCAGTCGCAGAGCATGTTCTCGGCAGTGACAAAGTTTTTATCAAAAGGATGAACGAACGTGCCATCGAGCTTGGCATGAAGAAAACCCGTTTTTATTCAGTTCACGGCTTGCCACCAGGCCGCGGACAGCAACTTGATGTGAGCAGTGCATACGATTTGTATTTACTTGCGCTCGAACTGATCAAGCATCCTCAATTTTTACGCTGGTCTTCCACCCGGCTGGGAAGTTTCAGAAACGGAACATTTCAATTGCTGAACACAAATCACCGTTTGATCAAAATGTACCGCGGAATGGAAGGGATGAAAACCGGCTATCATCGGCGTGCCGGTTTCAACCTTGTTTCTTCAGCAAAACGTGATGGGCAACGCTACATTTCAATAGTGTTAGGCGCCAAAAATTCACGGATGCGTAGCAAGATCACCAGACATTTGCTCGATTTCGGATTTGATAATTATCAAAAATTTGATTTAAACAAAATTGATGCTGATGTCTCATATTCTGCCGGTGTAAAAGGTGGAGAGCTGGAAAATGTTTCTTTACGGCCGACTGAAGCAGTAAGCCTTTTGTTGAGTGCTGAGGAACATCAACGTCTGGAAATCTGGCCACAGATTCCCTCGCAGACAGGCGCGCCGGTTAAAGCCGAACAAAAGCTGGGCACACTTGAATACTGGCTGGATGGGAAGAAGTTGAAAGAAGTTGCGCTTCAAACTGAATTCGCTGTTCCGGAGCAGAGTATCTTCTCCGAACTTACAAGTATGCTTACAAATTTGAGCGGCACAAATTGATTTGATCACGCAGCCTTTTAGCTGCATCTCCTGCCTGTTGCGCGTAATCCTCGCCTGAAGCCGCATAAAGAATACTACGGGAAGCATTGATTAGGTAAGGTGTTTTTGAACCGTCCTCCGCGGCAATCAGCGTTTTTTCCAAATCACCACCTTGAGCGCCGACTCCAGGAATCAGGAACGGCATTTGCCCAGAGTTTTTGCGGACTGCGGCAATGTTTTCCGGACGGGTTGCACCTACCACTAGACCAGCATTTCCCGCAACATTCCATTCCTTCACTTTTTTCGCGACCTGCAAATGCATTTCCGGAAGCTGAAAATCCGCCGCACCAGGATTTGATGTTAAGCACAGCACAAAAACGCCACGCTCCCGATATGCTAAAAACGGCCGTAGTGCATCTTCCCCCTGATACGGTGTTACTGTTACCGCGTCACATTCAAAAGTTTCAAAGACCGCTTTGGCATACATTTCCGCTGAGTGTCCAACATCTCCTCGTTTAGCATCTCCAAGCACAGGTATTTCCTCAGGGATTTTCCGGATTAATTCCTGTAAAACCTCCATCCCGGAAGCACCTAAAATTTCAAAGTAGGCAAAATTTGGTTTGAAAACCGCAGCATAAGTTTTCGTTTCATCTACAATCTTCAGCAGGAATTCAAGCAAACCTTCCGGAGTACGCGGTAAATGCGGAGGAATTTTTTCCCAGACTGGATCCAGACCAACACAAAGAAAGCTCTGATTTGCACAAACCTGAGTTTCCAGTTTTTCAAAAAATGTCATAATTTAAAAAATATCACTGCTAAGTTTGCAAAAACAAAAAATCGTTTGGCGGAATTGATGTTCACCTCGCTTAATCCTGACAGACTAAAACAACGACATCTGCTGGGGTTCTTTTTTCGCCGGCAGGACGTCCCAGTTCAGTTCCACGGTTTTAATTCCACTTCTTGAATCATAATGTAGTTTGCCTTTTTCTAAGGCATAAAGATGGATATCTCGGGTAACTTCAACATCAACTTTGCAGTATTCAATAATTTTATCGAGTTTGCCTTCTTTGTACCACTTAAGTGCCTGCAGACCATCAGCAGATTTACCTTTACCAAGAGTGGGACGTGCGATGGCCTCAAGTTTTAGTCTGTGACCCAGTAGTTTTTTTAGTTCAAGCAGCATATCAAAATTATTCAATCCGGCCAATTCCGTGTGTAGCTGGGAGCGTTCATGAGAGCCTGAATGCCGAACTCCGGCAACTACACGATAATCAAAACCTACATGATTAAATCCAACAATTTGATCTGCACGATAAAAATGATCGACCATTTCCTGGATTTGGTGT
>JACNKY010000368.1 GCA_014381795.1 Pseudomonadota bacterium
GTTGGTCAGGTCAATGGACTTGGACGCACGTGAACTGGGACATAGTCCGGTTACTTTACGAGAAAACAATATAATCCGCAGCGCTAGTATGACTTATACAACCAAACTGGGAGAGGTTTTTGACAGAGGTAACTTTCATCAAGTAATGCAGAGCGCCGTCAGCAAAATGGACTGGGACGGTTTTGGAAAAAGAAAGCAGCCGCAGAAAAACGCGGTCTGTTGCGGGGACGCGGAATGGCCTGTTACATTGAGTGGACGGGAGGAGAATTAGTCGAAACCGTCAGGATTGAAGCCGGAGCAGACGGAAAGGTTTGCCTTTTCTCCGGAACACAGGCAATGGGACAGGGTTTGGAAACAGTTTTCAGTCAACTGCTTTCCGCTCAACTGGAAATTCCAATTGAAGCAATCAGGTTGGTGCAGGGAGACAGTGCCAGAGTAAAAGGACTGGGTAGTTTCGGTTCACGTTCATTGTTTATCGGAGGAAGTGTTTTATTGGCAGGAGCGCAGGAATTTCTGAAAAAAGGCAAACAACTCGCGGCAGCAGAACTCGAAGCTGCGGTTGTTGATATGCGTTACCATGAGGGGCGTTTTGAAGTGGTAGGTACTTCAATCGGAATTGGACTTTTTGAATTAGCAGCAAAACAGACTGAACAAAGTTTTTCAACAGAAACAGAAAAGGAAGTGGAGGGACGCAGTTGGCCCAATGGCTGTCATATTTCGGAAGTGGAAATTGACCCGGAAACAGGAAGCGTGAGTTTGGTCAGTCACGGATCTGTTGATGATACAGGTAATGCGATCAATCCCATGATTGTTGAAGGACAACTTCAAGGTGGGATTGCGCAAGGTGCAGGGCAGGCACTACTTGAGCACTCAGAGTATGATTCAGCAGGCCAGTTGCTTACCGGCTCTTTTATGGATTATGCAATGCCGCGAGCAGATGATTTACCGTCTTTTAAGACAAATATCTACACAGACGCACCCTGCAAAACCAATCCTCTTGGTGCAAAAGGTGTTGGTGAAATTGGTGTGGTAGGTTCAATTCCAGCGATCGCCAATGCAATTTTAGATGCACTCTGGGAACATGGTGTGCGTCAATTTGATATGCCTGCCCATCCTCAAAAAATCTGGCAACTGCTGCAGAAGCAGAAAACTGACGCAAATTAAGAATTTTGTTGACTCTATAAAAAATAAAACCTAGAGTTTTTCCTAAAGAATATTAAGTTTAACCCTGACAAAAAGTAAACATATGACTACACATTTTATTGCACATGAGACAATCGATACTGTCGGAGTAGTGGTGGTGGAGAAAGTATTGGCTGGACAGGAAATTTCTGGCTGGATCATGGAAACTGACGAAACAGTCAGTATCAAGGCACTAGCAGAGGTGCCTCTGGGACATAAGTTAGCACTTACTGATATCAAAACTGAGGATACAATTGTCAAGTATGGTAATGATATTGGACGAGCAGTTGAGGACATTCCAAAAGGTGGTTATGTCCATGTACAAAACGTTAAGACAAAGAGGTGGTAATGGAAAAATGGGCAAACTCATTTTATGGGTTCCGTCGCGAAAACGGTAGAGTAGGTGTTCGTAATCACGTTGTAATTTTACCGGTAGACGACATTTCAAATGCCGCTGCTGAAATGGTAGGACACAATATCAAAGGTACACTGGCGATTCCGCACAGCTACGGACGTCTGCAGTTTGGTGCAGACCTGGATTTGTTTTTCAGCACGATTATCGGTACTGGACGCAATCCGAATGTGGCGGCAGTAATCGTGATTGGCATCGAACCGGGATGGACTAAGCGTGTTGTAGACGGTATTGCCGCTACCGGAAAACCTGTTACCGGCTTCAGCATTGAAGGCCGCGGTGACATTGCTACTGTCGCAGAAGCATCCCGCAAGGCCCAGGAGTATGTCCAGTGGGCAACTGAACTTCAGCGTGAGCAGTGTTCACTTTCTGACCTGTGGATTTCTGTAAAATGCGGAGAATCAGACACAACTTCCGGATTGGGCTCTAATCCCACGGTTGGGAATTTGATGGATAAACTGGATCCTCTTGGTGTGCACCTTTGCTTTGGTGAAACTTCTGAACTAACTGGTGCCGAACAGGTTTGTGCCACACGTGCTGCAAATGATGAAGCTAAAACAAAGTTTCTCAAAACATGGAATGATTACAATGACTTTATTCTTGAAAATAAGACGAATGACCTTTCTGAGTCACAACCTACAAAAGGCAATATAGCCGGTGGTTTAACAACGATTGAAGAAAAAGCATTTGGTAATTTGCAGAAAATCGGACATGAAACAAATTTCATTGATGTGCTTGAACCTGCGGAAGAACCGACAAAAGGCCCGGGTTTATATTTCATGGACACTTCTTCCGCAGCGGCGGAGTGTGTGACACTTCAGGCCGCAGCTGGTTTTACTGTGCACCTCTTCCCAACCGGACAGGGAAATGTGATCGGAAATCCTATCGAACCAGTGATTAAACTTAGCGCAAATCCTAAGACTGCTGCAACTATGGGTGAGCATATTGACCTTGATGTCTCAGGAATTCTAAAGCGTGAATTAAATCTCGATCAGGCCGGAGATGAGCTGATTAACATAACTGTGCGTACTGCGAATGGACGGCACACCTGCGCTGAGTCACTTGGACACCGTGAGTTTGTAATGACCAAATTGTTCCGCAGCGCATGAGCCTCTTTTTTGCAGCTTGATCAGTTCATGCATGTTGCAGAACAAGCTGGTATTTGCTTTGGCCAGCCGAATCTTAAAGAGTCTGCTAAATCGGATACGGCACGGATAGTAGAAAAGATTTTGTGCAATCTGAAACAATAAAAATTTATGATAACAAATGACTTGACATGAACCGGATAATTTCTGATTCAAGCTATTTTCTGCAAATCCAGCTGCAGAATAGATTCTACGTGCTAAGCGAAAAAAATTATTCTGCCAAAAAATTAGCAGCTCCGGTAGGAAGAAATCAATGTTGTAAAATAAACGTATTGCAGCTCGCTGATTAAGGAGTGATTGACATAATCAATAATTTTAACTGTTTTCCTAACAATGCAGACTGTTGAAATTAGTCGAAATCTGCTATAATATGACTTAATATATTCAGCATTTAGCTACAACACCTATAGGATTAGGCAAATTATCCTAAAGCGCTAAAAAGTTCACAACCTTTCTTTATTCGAAATAAGCAGGAAATCTTCTATAGAGATATATTTCAGACTTTTGCTAAGACAGTTAAACTCTAAGGATGGAGGTATTACTTTGAAGGCATAAAAACCATCAACTGAATAGCAAACGGTTTTTAAGCTTCAAGTAGTATTATAATGGTGCCTAGGGCCGGACTCGAACCGGCACGGTGTTACCACCGAGGGATTTTAAGTCCCTTGCGTCTACCAGTTCCGCCACCCAGGCAGGGAAAAAATTGGAACTGGAGGCGACGAGCGGATTTGAACCGCTGTACAAGGTTTTGCAGACCTCTGCCTAACCACTCGGCCACGTCGCCTCTAATCATCTAAAATAACCGAAAATAGGATGCAAACACAAGTTCAAAACGAGTCAATTGAAATTGCAATTGAGATGGCAAAACTTTATGGAATGCTCAATTATTTACCAGACGGGCAGCTAAGCCATGCACCGTTTTCACTCAGCCCATACTCAATTTCAGCAGCAGACCTGCAAGAAATGACTGAATTAACGTCATATTTTAGTGAGTTGATGATTCGGATATCTCAGGATTGGGAATTTTTAGCACAGTATCTTAGTCCAATTTCTAAAACCGATCCTTTCTTAAAAATGTTACTGGACTTAAGAGGACATGAAGTTACACAGAGCAAACAACTGCTAGTGCAACGTAATGATTTCTTTTTGGTCAAGGATGAACTTAGCAATAGTCTACAGGGCTCTTCTTCAGCACTGCGTCAGGTTGAGCTTAATACAGTTTCAGCAAGTTTCCCGTTTTTAATAACTCAACTCGCACGTTTGCACCAGACATTATCTGAGCAAAATAAGCTGGAGCAGATAATTCCTAACAATCCTTTGATTCCTGTAGTTGATGCTTTCGCAAAAGCAGTACAGGATTACGGTTTAACTGACTCGGTAATGATGTTGGTTTCTCAACCTGCAGAGAGTAACCGTTTTGATCAACTTGGACTGGAACAGCTGTTATGGGAAAAGTACAAAATTCAGACTCTCCGTAAAACATTAACTGAAATATATGAGAGTGGTAGTCTACGTGAAGGGCACCTTATTATCGCAGGTAAAAAAGTAGCCCTTACTTATTATCGTGCCGGTTACACACCAGATGATTTTCGCACAGGCGAAGCTCAAAAAGGACGTCAACTCATAGAAGCGTCTTCGACAATTCAGGTTCCAAATTTGCCGATGCAGCTTGCAGGGATGAAAAAAATTCAACAAGTACTGACACGTCCGGAAATCCTTTCTACTTTTGTAACTGATGCAATTTCTAAACGATTTTTAAACACTTTTGCCGCGATGCATGCCCTGGATGACATCATAGAAACTCCGAACGGAGAGTTAAGTGCCTCTGAATGGGCTTCGAGGAATCCTGAGAAATATGTGCTGAAACCTCAACGTGAAGGTGGCGGCAATAATTATTTTGGTAGGGATATTACAAAAAAAATGGCGGAGATGCAACCGGAGGAAAAAGATGCTTATGTATTAATGGAGAAAATAGAAGCGGAAACTCATCCGGCAATTCTTGTGGTTAACGGTTATGCTGAAACACTTACTTCTGTGAGTGAGATCGGACGCTATGGAATTTGTTTTGCTGAAAACGGTGTAGTGGAAAGCAACGAGGATATTGGTTACTTAGTTCGTACAAAAGCAGAAAATGTTAATGAAGGGGGTGTCTGCGCCGGCTTTGCCTGTTTGAATTCGTTGACAAAGGCTTAAAAGCGGTAGCTGGAAAATTTTAAAAATTAATCCAGCTTAACGCTGCTTATTTTAGGATGACAATTCAATCGTGGCTAGCAGGTCTATTTCATCGAGGACTTTTCCTGTACCGGTCGCAACACATGTAAGAGGATCATCTGCATGAAAAACTGGTAAGCCGACCTCAGCACGCAGCAAATCATCAATTCCGGAAAGTAACGATCCACCACCGGCTAAAACAATACCGCGGTCAACAATGTCTGCCGCCAGTTCAGGAGGAGTTGATTCCAGAGCATTCCGGATAGTTTTTACAATTAGTGCACAAACGTCACTTAGAGCTTCCAGCACCTCTTCTTCACCTAAAACCAGTGTTTTTGGAATACCAGTTACTAGATCACGTCCACGTACTTCATAGGATTTTGGCTCTTCTTTAATGAAGGCAGTACCAATGTTGATTTTAATATCCTCCGCTGTTCGTTCCCCAATCAGTAAATTATATTTTTGCTTGATGTATTCGGTAATACTTTCGTCCATCTTGTCACCGCCGACACGAGCTGAATCACTGTAAACTATTCCTGCAAGCGAAATCACTGCTACTTCTGTAGTACCTCCACCAATATCGACAATCATACTTCCGCTGGCTTCTGTCACCGGCAAACCTGCACCAAGTGCCGCGGCCATTGGTTCCTCAATTAAAAATACTTCACGTGCTCCGGCAGATTCTGCTGCTTCTTTGACTGCCCTTCGTTCGACTTGTGTAATACCGGACGGAACAGCGACAATAATCCGCGGTTTAAAACGGAAAAAAGAAAATTTGTTTTGAGTCTGGCGGATGAAGTAACGCAACATTTCCTGAGTTATATCAAAATCTGAAATAACTCCGTCCTTCATGGGTCGGATCGCCGTAATCGAACCGGGTGTACGCCCCAGCATTTGTTTGGCTTCCTCACCAACTGCCAGAACCTGTATTCGTCCACGGTTGTCTTTTTGTACTGCCACAACTGATGGTTCACGAATCAATATCCCTCGTTGTCGTGTATAAACTAGAGTATTCGCGGTCCCCAAATCAATCGCTAAATCCTGGGAAAATAAACTGGCAATTTTACTAATCATTGAATTGTCCTATTGTTTCATCTTACTGAGTCAAGGTAATGTTATCCATTACCATTACTAGGGTATTTATTTAAGTACTGATGGTATTAATTTACGTAATTATATACTGTAAAAACAGTCAATATTTGAATTTGTGCGTTCAGGTACGCTATACAGAAGTAATGCCAAAACTCAAATGTCCGTCATTTATTTTTTGAAAAATCTGTGCTTTTAAACTAACACTCATACGATCTCTTTTTTGCAACGGAGCAAAAATGTCGGAGTTCTTTATTAATGTTTCGTCTCATGTTTCAAGCAGCACAGTCAAAGTGCAGTCGAAACAGAAGAAATATTTGTAAAATACAGACTATTAATTCTAGTCAAGGAATGACCAGAAAACAAGAGGAAAAGCAGTTTGTTGCTTTAATTAGCGTATTTACGCATTACTGGAAAAGCTGAACTATAGAGGAAGGAACTTTCAACCAATTCTCTTTTCAGGGAGACCGCCAGCAGACATCTTCACCGCACAGAATTTGACTTCTGGAATTTTCCCAAAAGGATCGAGCACAGATGTAGTAATCAAATTGGCAGCGGATTCGTTATAACCGAATGCCATAAAAAGATTTCCTGGTTGTACTCCGAGATCCTGACGTGCATATGTTGAAATTTTTCCGCGCCTTGATTCAAGAGTTACTGCATCACCGGCTTCTACACCCAGCTTTTTCAAGTCATCTGGATGGACATGAACTACCGGAAACGGTTCAATCGCGTTCAGGACTGTCGCACGACGTGTCATACTGCCTGTGTGCCAGTGTTCGAGTTGACGTGAGGTGATAAAGACAAATGGAAATTCTTGATCCGGCATTTCATCAGCATGAGAATATTTTGCAGGGACGAAACGTGCTTTCTTGTTTTCAGTAGGAAAACCATTCTGAAAAATAATAGGCTCACCTGGATCACCTTCTTTGGTACAGGGATATGTTACGGAATGTTCTTTTTGTAAACGCTCCCAAGTGATTCCTGCCATGCTGGGCGTGGCTTTGCGTACTTCAGAAAAAATCTTTTCCGGACTTTCATAATTCCATTCCAGACCAAGACGTCGTCCAACTTCCTGAATAATCCACCAGTCTTGACGTGCGTCTCCGGGAGGATCTATGGCCTGCCGTCCGAGTTGTACTTGACGGTTGGAATTGGTAAAAGTTCCTGACTTTTCGGGAAATGCGGACGCAGGCAAAATAACATCTGCAAAACCAGCTGTTTCAGTGAGAAAAATATCTTGTACCACTAAATGATCCAGCATAGCTAAAGCACTGCGGGCATGGTTCAAGTTTGGATCCGACATCGCCGGATTTTCACCTTGAACGTACATGCCTTTGACTCCGCCTGAATGTACAGCATCAACGATTTCTACCACAGTTAATCCTTTTTTGGGATTAAGTGAAGTACCCCAAAAATCCTCGAACCATTTTTTTATTTCTGGATCAGTGACGGATTTGTAATCCGGAAAGAACATTGGAATCAAGCCCATATCTGAAGTACCCTGAACATTATTTTGTCCTCGCAGGGGATGTAATCCAGTTCCGGGACGTCCGATCTGGCCTGTCATCAACGACAAGGCGATCAAACAGCGTGAGTTGTCTGTACCGTGAATATGTTGTGAAATGCCCATGCCCCACAAGATGATAGAGGATTCCGCGGTTGCAAATGTCCGTGCTACTTCACGCAGGGTTTCTGCAGGGATGCCGCAAATTGGTGAGACTATTTCAGGACTGTATTCCGCGACGTTGGCTTTTAGTTTATCAAAATCCGTTGTGTGTTCTGTGATGTATTTTTCATCGCATAAGCCTTCTGCGACGATGACGTGCATCAGCGAATTGAGCATCGCTACATCTGTGTCCGGTCGAAACTGGAGGTTGTAGGTGGCGTGGCGTGACAATTCTGTCCGACGCGGGTCCATCAAAATCAACTTTTTACCGTTCTTAACCGCATTTTTCATAAAAGTAGCGGCTACCGGATGGTTGCTGATAGGATTGGCTCCAATCAGAAAAATGACTTCCGCATCTTTCACATCAGTGAATGGATTTGAAACTGCTCCTGAACCAATACCTTCCAGTAAGGCACTGACCGATGAGGCATGACAAAGACGAGTACAGTGATCAATGTTATTGGTTCCAAATCCGGTACGCACCAGTTTTTGTAGCAGATAAGCTTCTTCGTTACTACCTTTGGCACAGCCGAATGCTGCCAACGCATCAGGACCGTTTTTATCACGGATATTATTGAAACTCGATGCGGCAAAATCCAGTGCCTCTTCCCAACTTGCTTCGCGGAAAACTTTATGCCAATCTTTAGGGTCCAGCAGTTCGGTGGTTTTTTGTGCGTCTTTTAGACGTATCAAAGGTTTTTTAAGACGATCAGGATGGTGCACATAATCAAAACCGTAACGCCCTTTTACACATAATCTTTCCTCATTCGCAGGTCCTTTGCGGCCTTCTACTCGTAAAATCTTTTTGTCTTTTACATGATATGTCAGTAGACATCCAACACCGCAGTAAGGACAAACAGATTCGACCTTTTTGTCAACTTCCTCTAAACCCACATTATTTGCTGGCATCAACGCACCTGTCGGACAGGCCTGCACACATTCTCCGCAGGCGACGCAGGTACTGTCACCCATTGGATCACCGAGGTCAAAAACAATTTCCGCATGAGAACCGCGAAAGGCCATGCCGATCACATCGTTAACCTGAACTTCCCTGCAGGCTCTGACACAACGTGTGCATTGGATACAGGCGTCCATATTAACGGACATTGCAGGATGCGAATTATCCAATTCGGGTTGAATCCGTCTAGAAAAACGGGGTTCGCTTAAACCCATTTTTTCAACCCATTGATCAAGTTCAGAGTTTGGTGTATATGGTGATTTGCCTGCTTCCGGCATGTCTGTCAGCAGGAGCTCCAGTACCATTTTCTGTGAATGGATGGCACGTTTACTTTTGCTGTTGACTTTCATCCCATGTTGCGGGTATCTGCAACATGAGGGAGCTAAGACACGTTCACCTTCAATTTCCACTACGCAGGAGCGACAGTTACCATCAGCGCGGTAACCCTCTTTATAACAAAGTCGTGGAATATCCTTGATACCTGACCTGTCAGCCACCTGCAAAATTGTTTCACCGTCAAGTGCATCCAGTGTTTGACCGTTCAGTTCAAATGAAATTGTCTCCATCTCACACCTCCTTTGGAAAATATTTAATCACAGAGCGCAACGGATTCGGCGCAGCCTGTCCCAGACCACAGATCGAAGCATCTTCCATAGTCTGTGAGAGTTCTTCTAAAAGTGACTTATTCCAGTATTTTTGTTCCATCAGCGGAATGGCTTTGACCGTTCCAACTCTGCATGGAGTGCATTGTCCGCATGATTCATGCGCAAAGAAGCGCATCGAGTTCAGCGCCAGTTCACGAGCTTTATCATGATCAGAAAAAACGATAACTGCGGCTGAACCGATAAAACAGCCGTGTTCCTGTAGCGTGTCAAAATCGAGTGGTAAATCACCGAGAGACGCAGGTAACATTCCTCCTGACGCACCTCCTGGAAAATATCCGTAAAAGCTGTGTCCAGTCAACATTCCTCCGCAATATTCGTCAATTAACTCACGCATCGAAATTCCTGCAGGCGCTAGATGCACACCTGGTTTGTTTACACGTCCGCTGATCGAGAACGCCCGCAAACCTTTACGATCCCTTCTTCCGTGGGATGAAAATGATTCGGCACCTTTTTCTATAATATCACGTACCCAATGCAGAGTTTCCATATTGTGTTCCAGTGTCGGACGTCCGAAGAGTCCTACTTCCGCAACATACGGCGGACGCAAACGAGGAATCCCGCGCTTACCTTCAATCGACTCAATCATGGCCGATTCTTCACCGCAGATATAGGCTCCGGCTCCACGTCGCAGATGGATTTCAGGAAGAATTTCCGGAAAAGCGGATTGCAGTTCCTCAATTTCTCGGAGCAGTATTTCACGCGCAGCTGTATATTCATCACGCAGATAAATATATATTTCTTTAATACCAACCGCCCAGGCCGCAATCAGCGAACCTTCGAGAAAACGATGCGGATCAGTTTCAAGATAGTAACGGTCTTTGAAAGTTCCAGGCTCTCCTTCATCAATGTTAACCGCCATTAAACGAGGTTCCGGAAATTTTCTTACAATCTCCCATTTGCTTCCTACTGGAAATCCTGCTCCACCCAAACCTCGTAAACCAGAATTTTTAAGTTCCAAGATCACGGATTCAGCATCACGTTTTCCGGACAAACAATCCTGAAAGAGTTGGTAACCTCCGGATTGTTGATATTCAGCAAAATTAACGTATTGTGGAAGAGTCGGTAGGATCTCGTTTTTTTCAACACATTGTTTGACTGATTCCGGAGTTGCTTGATCTATTGGGTTTTTACCCACTACCGCAACTGGTGCGTGCTGACAACGTCCTACGCATGGTACAGCTTGAATCCTGATTTGTTCAGAGGTGACTGAACCGTCCGTAAAAAGTTGCTTGAGGTTTTCGGTGAGCTTTTTTGCTCCGTACATTTCGCAGGTGACGGATTCGCAAACCCGAACCGTCAAAGTGGGAGGGGGAGTCTGGTCTTCTTTTATCACATCAAAATGGTGATAAAACGTAGCCACCTCATAGACTTCCGTGTGCGACAGTTTCATTTCAGAGGCCAGTGCCACCACATGTTTTGCGGATATAAAATGATACTCGTCCTGAATTAAATGCAGGGCTTCAATCAGCAAATCTTTGCGGCGCGGCATATCAGAAAGCAGTTTTTGGACTTCCTGCAGCGCTGCTGGATCCAGAAGTCGGGCTTTTTGTTTACCAAGCTTTTTCTTGTTCATTTCAACTTTCTTTAGTTAAAATCCACAAAACACTGTGTGAGGTCTTCAAAAGTTTCGGCACGCCGAATAAGTCGGCTTTGTCCTTGATGCACTAGTACTTCCGCTGGTCGCGGTCTGAAATTATATTGCGAACTCATCGAAAAGCCGTATGCTCCTGTATCGAGAAAAGCAAGACGTTCACCGATTGCAGGTGAGCTCATTGTGCGAGATATTTCATCTCCGGAACGGCTTAAAATGTCTCCACTTTCGCAAATATTTCCAACAACTACAACATTTTTTTCAGTTGCAGAAATTCGGCTGGCGTTCAGGATTTTGTGATAAGATCCGTACATCGTTGGACGCACCAGATGATTGAAACCTGAATCTACTCCGACAAAACTGTGTTTTGGAGTATCAGTAATGTTGGTTACGGTTGCCAGTAATACACCAGCAGGGCCGAGCAACAACCTTCCGGGTTCAATTTTCATCCGTAATTCACGTCCGTAATGTTGAATAAACTTTGTGAATCTTGCGGTCATCTTTTGGCTTAAATCGACCATATTTAATGCCAACTGTTCTGGTTTGTATGGAATTCCAAAACCGCCTCCAAAATCAACAAACTGCAGATCAGGAAATTTTTCTGCTACATTCAGAATCATTTCCATCGCTTCCAGCATTGGTTCAGCAGAATAAATTCCGGTACCTATATGAGAATGAACTCCGTTAAGAGTCAACTTGTATTTTTTGGCCAGAGCAAGCGCAGCCACGATCTGATCATAATAAATTCCAAATTTTGAATCTGGACCGCCCGTAATGCAGTGAGAATGGTGGCCTGCTCCAATTCCGGGATTGACGCGTACTGAAACGGTTGTCTCGGGA